>CANEFU010000078.1 GCA_947426875.1 uncultured Clostridium sp. | reverse complement strand
TCGTTTTTTATTTCTTCTAATTCTTCGTGCGTGATTTCTGTCATTAATTTAATCGTAGATTCGTCCATTTTATTTTTTATCATTTTTATTACAATTGCTTTTTTATTTTCTTTTTTTCCTCTCTCAATTCCTTGCTCGATTCCTTGTTCAATTCCTTGTTCAATTCCTTGCTCGATTCCTTGCTCAATTAAACTATCAAAATATTCTTCTAATGCTGATAATGTCGCCATGTTCATACCTCCTTTTTTATTTTTTATCATTTCGAAAAATTCCTGAATTGCCTTTTCTCCTATTATTCTATCTAAAGAACTGTTCATCATTTGTACTAAAATACTAACTTCTTTCGCATTCAAATTTTCTTCTTCCATTTTGTGCAAATATTCTGTTATTTTATTTTTTTCTTTTGCTTTTTCTAATAACAACATTTTAGACAAAAAATTATCTTCTTTCCACAATTCTTCCTCTGTATAACTATTAATATCTATTAAATTATAAGATGAAAATGTGTTTTCTTTTACTCCCTTCATTCTCCTTTGACATTCCTCAAAATATGTTTTAGCATTCCACTTTCTTTTACCTGTGTATAACACGATTGGATAAACTATTGGCATTTTATATTCTTTTGTTTTTAATTTCTTTTTATCTACTGTATTTCTTATGATTTCTATGCAATAATTCAATATTCGATATGCCATAGAGTAATCTATTTGAGATTGTTGCTCGATTAAGAAAAATATATCTTCCTCTTTTTTCTTATAAACAATATCTGCCTCTTTTGATTTAAAATCTTGTGTTATAAAACTACTTTTATATTTCTCTATTTCATCTTTTTTTATAGCATATTCTGTGTTTTCTATTTTTAATGCCTTATTAATAAATTGAGTAGCTTCTTCCTTGTCTTCTAAGACCATTTTATATCCCTTATCCCTATATTGATGTGTTTTTTCTAATTGATATTTTAAACTTTCTTCCCTTAGTATGTTATAAATCTGTCTGTCTTTTGTATAGGCTAAATAATTCTGATAGGTAAATTTCTCCATATCAAACTTCCTTTCTTAATTATAATTTTCTTTTATTAATTGGTCAATTTTTATTTAGTGGTAAACAGTTCCATATTCTTTTATTTTTACTATTTTTGGAACTTTATCTCCCTCTTTCTTATTTTTATCTGTTTTCTTGAAATGAAAGAACTAAAAATTTTGATTCTATCGTAAACATGAAATGAATAAAATTAAAAATATATTATTATTAAAACATAAAATGCCAAAACTTGCAAGAATTTTTCATCGCAAGTTTTGACATTTTTTTACAAAACTAATCTTTCTTATATAATTTTTCTAATACAATAATAAACATCGCATGAGACCAACCAAGACCTAACACCCAATTAGGCTTTAAGGAATTATTGTCTATTTGCTCACCTAAAAAGCTGTGCTTTCCAGCTGTTTTTATAACGAAATCAAAAGTTTCTTTTGCTTTTTTCTTCTCTCCTGTTTCTAGATAATATAAGGTCATCCATAAGTTTGCAATTGGCCATGGATTGCCATTTCTATAATGGTCTTGCTCAAATCTTTGATATCCACCTGTATATGTCCTTAATGATAAATTAATTCTTTCGATTGTATTAACGATTTTCTTTTCTTTTGGTTTGAATACTTTGAATGGAGTCACTGTCCCTATTATACTAATGTCCATTTTTCTATCATCTAGATTTCTGACATAGCATTTCTTTTCTTCATCATATAAATTATGATTTATATATTTTTTGATTTCAGTTTGTAATTTCTCAAGTTCTCTTTCACTTTTTACTATTTTTTCTTCTTTTAATCTATTATTTTCAAAATCTGAAGCTTTATCTCCTAAAACTTTATAAATTCGCATAATACATTCAAAAGCCGCATAAATACTTGCTAATGAATACAAATGGATACCTTCATTCATTTCCCATAAGTCATAACTAACATGATATTTATGTCCTTGCCTTTGGATACTTGCTTCTATTTCTTGTTGTACAATATCTTTATCGTGTTCGTCTTTTCCTTCTATGTCTAACCAATCTTTTATATATCGTTTTAAGAAGTCTACTGCTTTTTCACACATTTGTAAATTGTCTTTTAAAAACTTTTCTGATTTTGTATATTGATAATGCTCATAAACACCAAATACAACACTTGCTGTTTCGTCAATTTGATATCCCCAACATGGTGCTAACTTTCCATCTGTGTAAAATCTTTGCTCCCACATTCCATTTTTGCTTTGTGTCTTTTTGCAAAATACTTTATAAAACTTTTCTGTTTCTTTTTCCATTTTTAAAATATCTAATGCTTTTGTCATAAATACAGCATCTCTTGTCCAACAATAAGCATATCTTCCACATTGTGTAAAGTTTTCGTCAATTTCTGCTGAAGCAATAATTCCTCCTGTTTCTGGATTGGTTAATAGCGGAAATAGCAATATACTTCTTCTATAAATATCATAAATTTTTTCCTCATAACTATTTTCTGGTTCTTTTAAATTTAATCCATTATGTGTTTTAACATATTTTCTCCAGTAAGCCTTTGTATTTGTATATTCTTTATTTAAATCAATTTTCTTAAGTGTGTCAATTTCTTTTTCAAGTTCTGATATATTTTTGTTTTCTCCTATTACTACACAAATCTCTAATGTTTTCTTTTCTTGTGGTTTTATCACTCCTAAATCATAACAAATACTGGCATCTTTTGACATACCAATGTAATCTTTGTCATAAATTTCTCCTCTTTTGATTGTATTGACACTACCATTAATTTGATGTTTTAGAAGACCATGCCCTTTTGCGAAAGTGGCAAAAGTAAAATCATGTGCATATTGTAGCATACCTCCGTCTATCATTCTACAACCAACTTGATTATTATAATCTGATAATAATTCAGAATGAATATAAAACTTCGTATCTAAATCAATTTTTCCCGCATTTAAGAAAATATATTTTTTGACCAATACATTTTCCTTTATCATAATATAATCTGTTTGAACTATTTTTAAATTAAAATATGTATTGGTTATTTCTGTATTTAAAATATTCGTATCTGTATCATAATATTGTTTATATATATTATTAATATCATCGTGTAAATAAATTAAATCTGACTGATTAACGGTTACTCCTGTATGAAAGTAATCAATATATTGTCTTGTATCTTTGCTTGGAAAGTAAATTCTTTGCATTTCTCCTTTACTTGTAAAAGTTGCTAACATATTTTTGTTTCCAATCATTGCTTCATTAAAATATTTGTTTTCCATCTTTTTCTCCTTCAGGTTGCCAACGGTTCCGGGTTTAAATGGCAACTTTTCCTAAGTTGCCATTTAAACCCGGAACCGTTGGCAACCTTCTTATCCTTCTATTACATTTATAATTTGTTTTTCTAGTTCTTTAATTTTTTCATTAATTCTAAAAATATCTTCATCTTTTAAATTATTATCATCTATATCTTGTCTTACATAACTGTCCATGTCTTTTATTTCTTCTTTCAATTTTTCAAGTCTTCCAATTATTTCAGCTCTTAAGGTTTTTGCTTCTTTTCTTTCTATTTTATCCGTCATTTCTATTTTGTCTTCTATTCCATTTATTTCATAAGTTTCCCCAAATTCTGGTATCGTAACACCAATTCCTGTATCACTTTGTATTTTTTCTCCTAAAATATTTTGTGATTCCTCTTCTCCATGTACTAAAAAGATATGTTTTGGCTTACTGATAAAAGAGTAGATAAAGTTCATTAGTCCTTCTTGGTCTGCATGTCCTGAATATCCTTCGATGTATTCAATTCTTGCATTGACTGCAATTTCTTCCCCAAATATTTTTACTTTTTTAGCTCCATTTACAATACTATATCCTAAAGTTCCTGGTGCTTGATATCCAACAAATAGTATGGTAGATTTTGGATTCCACAAATTGTGTTTTAGATGATGTTTAATTCTTCCTACTTCACACATTCCACTGGCTGATATGATTATACTTGGTGTACTATCTTCATTTAATGCCTTTGATTCATCTGCTGTTTGTGTAAATTTCAATCCTGGAAATTCAAGTGGATTATCTCCTCTCATAATTTCTTCTTGTATTTGTTCTTCAAAAAGATTGGTATTCTCTCTAAATACTTCTGTTGCTGAAATAGCCAATGGGCTATCTACATATACATTGGATTTCATTAATGTTTTATATTTTCTTCTAAATTCATCATCATCTTTTACTTCTTTTAATTTATTAATTTCATATAAAATTTCTTGTGTTCTTCCTACTGCAAATGATGGAATTACTACACTTCCTCCATTGTCTAGTGTTTCTGATACAATATTCAAAAACAACTCTGCTTTTTCGTCATTTCTTAAATGTAATCTGCTTCCATAGGTAGATTCCATTACTAAATAGTCTGTATTTTCTATCATAGTTGGTGAATCTAATAGTGGAATATCATTGTTTCCTAAATCCCCTGTAAATACGGTTTTGGTTTCCTTTCCCTCTTCTTTTGTCCATACTTCAATAATACTTGAACCCAACATATGACCAGCATCATTAAATC
This sequence comes from uncultured Clostridium sp., assembly GCA_947426875.1. Taxonomy (GTDB): domain Bacteria; phylum Bacillota; class Clostridia; order TANB77; family CAG-508; genus CAG-269. Next base: position 1,340 of record CANEFU010000078.1, on the reverse strand, counting down.
GCACATGAATATCTGGTGTGATTTCTATTATTTCATCATATTGTACTGCTTCAAAAACTTCTAAACATCTTGCTGCCTCTTCTGCTGTGTACAATGGTTCTACTTCTTTTTCTCCTTTTCTCTTTCTTTTTTTGTTTTTCCATTCATTTTCCATTTCTTGAATGTGTCCACTATCTGGCAACATCAAAGCACATAAATCACAAGTTGCTTTATGGGCATAAATCTTGTTTTTAAATCCTTCCTTATATAATTTTGGTATTCTTCCGGAATGGTCTATATGTGCGTGCGTTAATAGCATAAAATCAATGTCTGCTGGATTGAACTCGAAATCCTCTGCATTTTGGCCTTCTAGTTCTGCCTTTCCTTGCCACATTCCACAATCTACTAAAAATCTTTTTCCACAAGCTTCTACTAAAAAGTTTGACCCTGTAACCGTTCTGGTTGCCCCTAAAAATGTAATTTTCATGTATCCCTCCATTAATTAAAAATTTTTACTTTTTTGTTCATTTTAAATGATAAGTCTTTTTTGTTTATTTCTCCTATATTTTCAATTTGAATTTTTTCTTCAAATACATTCTCATCAAATAATTGAACATAATAACTATCTTTCTCTTTCATAAATTTGATGTATAAATCTTCTAAATTAATCACTCTCACATAAAAAATATTTCTTAACATTTTATGATTTAATTCTTTATCTTTTGAAAAACTATCTATTAATTTGAATTCCTGTGCTTTTTCAATGAGCAAATCTTCTACTTCCTTAATTTCTTCTGCCATTTCTTGCATTTGACCAATTGCTGTTTTTTCGTCAAATGGTAGTAAACAATAATATCTAAATTCATAAATTAATTTCATTAATTCTTGTTTGTTGTCAGCTCTTTTTATTTTGATTTGATAACATTTCAAGAATACTTTTTGGAAAGCTAAAATGGATTTTTTGATTTCTTCATCTAAATTTTCAATTTCCATTAATTTTAAATATTTTTCTTTTTCCTCCAACTTATTCTTATATTCTACAAACTTCTGTGGATTTAATAGAAGATTTAACTCCTCTAACTTCTTTAGCTTGTCTTCCCTTTCTTCTTCCATCATTTTAGATAATATCCTTATACTAAAAATTTTTTCTTCTAAAGGTAAATATTGGTTTCTTTTTTCATATTCCGTTTGTAGCATATCTCTATTGTTAATCGTCTCGTCAATTTTTTTAATTTCTTTTGTTAATTCTCGTTTTTCTTTCGTAATTTCTTGTACATATTTTTGATTATCTTCTATTTTGGCTAAATTTGCTTCTACTTCTTCTTTTTCCTTTTGAAGCACATTTTTTAGCTTATTATTAT
>CANEFU010000077.1 GCA_947426875.1 uncultured Clostridium sp. | reverse complement strand
ACTTACGTTTCCTTTCAATTTAGACATATCGATTGTTTCTTTTTGTGTATTTTCTTCTTCTGGTTGCTCTAAAAATTCAAAAACTCTTTCTGCTGCTGCTATCATAGCTTGTAACATAGCTGATATTTGTGCAATTTGATTAATAGGTTGTGTAAATTGCTTGTTATATTGAATAAAACTTTGTATGTTACCAACTGTAATAGTTCCATTAATCGCCAAATAACCTCCTGCTACGGCTACTCCTACATATCCAATGTTAGCAATAAAATTCATAACCGGAAACATTAGTCCAGATAAAAATTGTGATTTCCATCCTGATTGGTACAATTCTTGATTGGCCTTTTTAAATTCTGTTATTACTTTTTCCTCGCCATTAAAAGCTTTAACAATATTTAGTCCTCCATATACTTCCTCCACTTGACCATTTACATGTCCTAAATATTCTTGTTGTCTTTGAAAATATTTTTGTGACCTTCCCACAATATTTTTTACTAATATACTTGCTACTGGAAGTATCATTAAAGATATTAATGTCATTTGCCAACTAATAGAAAACATCATGACTAAAATTCCTATAATAGTACAGATAGAGGTAATAATTTGTGTAATGCTTTGGTTCAAATTCATACTCAAAGTATCAATATCATTGGTAATAATGGATAGTACTTCTCCATGTGTCTTAGTATCAAAATATTTCATAGGTAATTTGTTTATTTTTTGTGCTAAATCATTTCTTAATTGATACGTTAATTTCTGGGAAACACTGGTCATGGTAAATCCTTGTATAAAAGAAAATATAGCACTGATTACATATAATATTAATAAGGTAATAGCAATTTGTCCTATTTTTCCAAAATCAATTCCACTTCCACCTGATAATTTATTGACTAATCCATTAAAGATTTCTGTGGTTGCATTTCCTAATATTTTGGGACCTACAATAGTAAATATCGTACTTCCAATCGCGAAAATAAATACAATCATTAGTGCTATTCTATATTTTGATAAGTAACCATTTATTAATTTAATTGCCGTCTTTTTAAAGTTTTTTACTTTTGGTATTGCTCCTCCACCTGGTCTCATTGGTCCTCCCATTGGTCCTGGCATATTAATTACCTCCTTTCTTTCCTAATTCTTCTTCCGACAATTGTGATAACGCAATTTGTCTATAAGTTTCATTATCTTTCATTAATTCTTCATGTGTACCTATACCAACTACTTTTCCTTCTTCTAAGACAATGATTTTTTCTGCATTCATAATCGTACTGATTCTTTGTGCTACAATGATAACTGTTTTATTTTTGGTTTTATCAGCCAAAGCTTCTCTTAATTTACTATCTGTTTTAAAATCTAATGCAGAAAAACTATCATCAAATACAAATATTTCTGGGTCTTTTGCAATAGCTCTTGCAATCGATAAACGTTGTTTTTGTCCTCCGGAAACATTGCTTCCTCCTTGACTAATTGGCTCTTTGTATTTTTTATCCTTATCTTCAATAAATTCTGTTGCTTGAGCAATTTCTGCTGCTTCTTTCATTCTCTCATCTGACATCGTTTCGTCTGCATATTTTATATTTGATTCAATCGTTCCAGAAAACAAAATTCCTTTTTGTGGAACAAATCCTATAATATCTCGTAAAGCTTTTTGTGAAACATCTTTTATATTAACACCATCAATAAAAAGCTCTCCACCAGTAACATCATAAAATCTTGGTAATAAATTAACAACCGTTGATTTACCACTTCCTGTACTTCCGATAATAGCTGTCGTTTCACCTGGCTTTGCTGTAAAATTGATATCTGATAATATTTCTGTATCGGCATCAGGATAACGAAAAGATACATTTTTAAATTCTACTAATCCTTTTTTAGCACTGTCAAATTTTTTGATTTCCTTTTTATCTTTTATACTAACTTCCGTTTCTATAACTTCATTAATACGTCTTGCTGATACAGCTGCTCTAGGTAGCATAATAGAAATCATAGAAATCATTAAAAACGCCATAACTATTTGCATGGTATATTGAATAAATGCCATCATATCACCAACCTGCATAATTCCCTGCTCTACATTATGACCTCCTACCCATACAATTAAAATCATGATAGAATTCATAACAAACATAAGTAATGGCATCATCATAGACATGGCTCTATTGACAAAAATATTCGTCTTCATTAAATCTTCATTTGCTTCTTCAAATCTTGCTTCTTCTTTTTTCTCTTTGTGGAAAGCTCTGATAACGGATAGTCCTGTTAATATTTCTCTTGCTACTTGATTTAATTTATCGGTTAAGTCTTGCAACCTTTTGAATTTTGGCATAACAATCATAAACAAAGTTCCCACAATAAATAGAACAGCTAAAATAGCAACTCCTATAATCCAAGCCATTTGATTATCACTGTTGGTTAGTACTTTTATAAAACCTCCTATCCCAATAATGGGTGCATAAACAACTACTCTAAATAACATCGTAATCAATTGTTGTATCTGCTGAATATCATTGGTACTACGTGTAATTAAAGAGGCTGTTGAAAATTCTGATAGCTCTTTGTTGGAAAAACGAATTACTTGTTCAAATACTTTATCACGTAATGTTTTACCTAATTTAGCTGCCACTCTAGAAGATAATAACATGATGGATATTGCTGATATCATAGTAATAGAAGCAATTCCTAACATTTGAAGTCCTGCCATTAAGATATAGTTATTTTGAAGCTTATCGGTATCAACTCCTAACTTCTTATAAATCTCTTTAACACTACTAATAGCTGCTTGCTCTTTAATAGAATCTTGCATTTCATCTATTTTGCTTGTAAACTCTTTCAACATCTGATTTCTTTGCTCTTCTGGCATACTTTTTATGATTTCTATCAAACTTTGTGATTGTATATATTGTTTTTGTGTCTCTGGCATATTTTTCGTTATTTGCTCTTTTATTTGATTAGCAGATTCCTCATTCTGAACCATTGCCATTTCCATTAAAGGTCCTGCTATCTCTTTCGATAGTATATCTTGTTGCTCCTCTTCGATTTCCTTCAAAACATAGATAGTATCTGTTTCCACATCAATATTTTTTCCAAGATATTTGTCTAATATTTTCTTTTGATGTTCCGTTGGTTTACTTCCAACTAATATATAATTATCTAAAATCTGCTTATCCTTTTCATTATCTGTAAAGATAAGAAGCATATCCATATCTTCTTTTGAAATAATATCTGGTATTGCTGTTTCAATTCCTCCTGCTTGAATTCCAATATTGACTATTTTGGATGTATAATCTGGCAGTGCTAGGTCTGTTGATGCTTGGATACATAGTAATATAACTATAACTACCACTGACCAAAATGACTTTTTTAAATTTCTTAATACTTTTAGCATATTTTCTCCTTCCTTTGTCCTATTGGGGACGTTTCTTTTTGCACATTTTTGTGCAATTGGGGACACATTTATTTACTTATCCCATATTTTAAAGAAACATCCCTATAAGACACAAATAACACTGCATCATTATATGTGACACAGTGTTTCTTGTCAATGTTATATATGTGAATTTTCTGTAAATTATTTTGTCTACATTTTTCTAAATACACCAGCAACTTTTCCTAAGATTTCGCAGGTTGGTACTATGATTGGGTCCATAGTAGAATTTTCTGGTTGTAATCTAATATGGTCTTTTTCTTTATAGAAAGTTTTTACCGTTGCTTCCTCTCCTATTAAGGCTACCACGATTTCTCCATTGTTGGCTGTATTTTGTCTTTTTATTAATATATAGTCACCATCTAATATTCCTGCTTCTATCATGCTTTCTCCTCTTACTGTAAGCATAAAACTTTCAGAATTTCCTACAAAATCTACTGGTATTGGAAAAGTATCTGTTACATTTTCTACTGCTAATATCGGCTCTCCTGCTGTAATTCTTCCTATGATTGGAACTTCGACTAATTCTTTTTGTGTATAGAAGTCTTTGCTTGAAGTTTTCTTTACTTCTCCTGAACCTCCTTTTAATAGTCTTAGTGTCCTTCCTTTTTTATCTTGCTTTTTAATATATCCTTTTTCATCTAATTTAGCTAAATATCCGTGTACAGTTGCTGTTGAGCTTAATCCCACTGCTTTTCCTATTTCTCTTACTGATGGTGGATATCCTTGTGTCATGATTTGTTTTTCAATGAATTTTAGTATGGCTTTTTCTCTTTTATTTAATTCTGGCTTTTTTCTTGGCATTTCCATCACTCCATTTTCTTATTTTTTCCCATCATATCATACAAACAAAAAAATGTCAAACATATTTTTGACATTTTTAAAATAATAAATTTCCTCTGGCATAGCCAGAGGTTTTAGAATACAAATAAGGATTTGGGGACGGCCCCCAAATCCTTATTTTAGATAAATGCTTGGGTCAACTGGTAGAGATTCCTTTAAAATCTCAAAATGAAGATGTGCTTCATCTGCAATCTCAAACACAGCTGTATTTCCAACTGTACCAATAGACTGTCCTTTTTCTACTTTTTCGCCTTCTACAACAAATTCCGATGTCAATAAATTAGCATATACTGTTTGAAAATTATCTTCGTGCTCAATGACAATTGTTAAACCATATCTAGGGTCATTTTTAATGGATTTTACCGTTCCTGCTTCAGCCGCCTTTACTACTGTTGTTTTATCTGCTTTTATATCGATTCCCATATGAGTTGTCCATTCTTTTAATGTTTCGGAATAAATCAAATTATCTTTTGCATATTCTCTCATCATTTCACCTTCAACTGGTTTTGCAAAAGTTAATTCTTTTTTACTTTCTTGTTTACTAGCTTTAGCATTTGTAGTTACATTAGCAGTATTCTTTGCTTTGTTCGTATTGGTTGTATTAATTTTTATAGAATTGGTAACATTTGCTGTATTAGTTTGATTGGTTGTATTGTTAGAATTGGTCGTGTTTAATTCATTTGCTGCTTCTTCTACTGATTTTCCCATCTCTGTACTAGCACTTTCTGTGTTTTGTGTATTACTATTTGTTATGTTTGCCATTTTTTCTAAGCTCATTGTGCTATTTTTCACATCATCACTTAAACTTTTACTATACATGAATAATGCAAATACAATAACAGCTAAAATAGCCACTCCTATTCCTGCATATAAAATAATCTTATCTGTTGATGTTTTTCCTTGTAAATTCTTTCTTCTATTCTCTCTTCTCATATTATCCTCCTTAAATAGTTTGTTAATACAAGTATTTCCTATTTTTAGAAGAATATACATTTATAAGGAATTTATTTCTTTTATTTCCACTCCTACATAAAAATGGTTAATAATTTCTTCAAAATTCTTTCCTTGTTTTGCCATCGTATTAGCTCCTGTTTGACTCATTCCTACACCATGTCCATAGCCTTTCACTATAAATTTTATTTTATCTGCTTCTTTTATTATTTCAAAATTAGTTGATTTTAAACCCAAAATGCTTCTTACTTCCACGCCTGAAATTTCATGATTTCCGAATTTAACTGTCTTTACACGTTTGCCATCTGTATATTCTAATATTTTAATATCTTCTATATTTTCAAAATTGATTTGAATATCTTCATATTTAGATTTTAATTTTGCAATAAGTTCTTCTTTTGAAAGTTCTACTTCAGAAGCATATTGATTGTATCCTTCTTCTCCTGCTGTTTCTACTACTTGCAAATAAGGCAAACCACTTCCTCCCCAAACGTTTACTGGAAGCTCAGTTGTTCCTCCACTGTTGCTATGAAAAAAAGCATTAATTGGTTCATTGTTATAAGTAACAATTTTCCCTTTTGTCTCATTAACACATTGTTCTATTTTTTGCCAATTACTTTCCCTTTTGCTTTCTTCCCATCTTGCCAACCTAGTTTCTTTGGAAACCCAGGCTTGACAACAAGTAGAATCATCACAAAT
>CANEFU010000076.1 GCA_947426875.1 uncultured Clostridium sp. | reverse complement strand
AATCAGCAACACCAGGTGGCGTTGTTAAAAAAGGTGATGTTGTAAAAGCTGTTATTGTAAGATCTAAAAGTGGCTTAAGAAGAGCAGATGGTTCTTATGTGAAATTTGACGAAAACGCAGCTGTTATTATCAAAGAAGACGGAACCCCAAGAGGTACTCGTATTTTTGGACCAGTTGCAAGGGAGTTAAGAGAGAAGGATTATATGAAGATTCTTTCGCTTGCTCCAGAAGTTCTTTAGAAAACAAATTATAATCAGCATCTTGCGTCGTTAAATTTTATAATTAAATCCTCAGTGTGCAAAAAGCACACCTCCGGTATTAATTATAAAATTTGCCTAGCAATATACTAATTCTAATTCGTTTTCTTGGAAAATTTACACTGATGAATTTAGATAATATTAGAAAAAACTAAGAAAAGGAGGAAATTCCTAAAATGAGAATCAAAAAAGGAGATAACGTTCAAGTTTTATCAGGAAATGATAAAGGTACAACAGGAGAAGTATTAGAAGTTAATCCAAAAGCTGATAAAATCATTGTCAAAGGTGTAAACATTAGAAAAAAACATGTAAAAGCTAGAAGACAAGGAGAAGAAGGCGGAATTGTATCAGTAGAATGTAGTATACCAAGTTCAAAAGTAAATGTAGTATGCCCAAAATGTGGAAAAACTACAAAAATTGGATATAGTGTAGAAAAAAATAAAAAAGTACGTGTTTGTAAAAAATGCGGTGCAACATTAAAATAAGAAATAGAAAAGAAAGGAGGATTAACAAACTATGGAAAAATTAAGAGAACAATATGAAAAAGAAGTAATCCCAGCATTAATGAAAAAGTTTGAATATAAATCAGTTATGCAAGTTCCAAAACTTGATAAAATAGTAATTAATATAGGATTAGGAGATTTAAAAGAAAATCCTAAAGCATTAGAAAATGCTATGAATGATTTAGTACAAATTACAGGTCAAAAACCAGTAATTACAAAATCAAAAAAATCAATTGCAGCATTCAAACTAAGAGAAGGTGTAAACATTGGATGTAAAGTAACCTTAAGAGCAGACAAAATGTATGATTTTGCTTACAAATTATTCAATGTAGCACTTCCAAGAGTAAGAGATTTTAGAGGAGTTTCAGCAAATTCTTTTGATGGTAGAGGAAATTACTCTATGGGTATTAAAGAACAATTAATATTCCCTGAAATTGAATATGATAAAGTTGATAAATTAAGAGGAATGGATATTATATTTGTAACAACAGCTAAAACAGATGAAGAATCAAAAGAGTTGTTAAAGCTTTTAGGAATGCCATTCAAAAACTAATTAATTTGAAGGAAGGAGAAAATTATGGCTAAAAAGTCAATGAAGATAAAACAAGCTAGACCACAAAAATATAGTACTAGAGAATACAATAGATGTAAATTATGTGGAAGACCACATAGCTATATTAGAAAATATGGTATTTGTCGTGTATGTTTTAGAGAGTTAGCACATAAGGGAGAGATTCCAGGAGTGAAAAAAGCCAGCTGGTAAAATTTAGATGAAATCAATCATCTTGCACATTTTTGCCATTAATTAAAAACTTCGACGTACCAACGTACGAATTCAGCTTTTTATTAATCACAAAAATGCACAACAGAATCAATTTCATCAAAATTAATTAAGTCATAAAAAGATCTTATTGATAGAAAAAGAAGAAAAGGAGGTAAGTAATTAATGAACATTACAGATCCAATTGCAGATATGTTAACAAGAATTAGAAATGCAAATAGTTCAAAACATAAAACAGTAGATGTTCCAGCTTCTAATATGAAACTAGGAATTGCTGAAATTTTATTTAAAGAAGGATATATCAAATCTTTTGAAGAAATAAAAGATGATACACAAGGAATGATAAGAATTACTTTAAAATATGATGAAAAAGGAACAAGAGTAATTGATGGTTTAAAAAGAATCAGTAAACCAGGTTTAAGAGTGTATGCATCAAAAGAAGAATTACCAAAAGTATTAAACGGATTAGGAATTGCCATTATTTCTACATCAAAAGGCTTAAAAACAGATAAAGAAGCTAGAGAATTAGGAATTGGTGGAGAAGTATTAGCTTATATATGGTAATCCAATAAAATAATAAGAAATACCCAAGGGAAAAATGTAACCCTTGAAAAAGAAAAGAAGGAGGGAAAACCTAACATGTCAAGAATAGGAAATAAACCGATTACAGTACCAGAAGAAGTACAAGTAAAAATCGATGGACAAAACATTACTGTAACAGGACCAAAAGGTACATTAGAAAGAGAAATACATAAAAATATTTCTGTTAAAATGGAAGGAAATACAATAAATGTTATAAGAAAAAATGACGAACCAGCTAACAGAAGTTTACATGGTTTAACTAGAACATTGATTAATAATATGATTGTTGGTGTAACAAGTGCCTACAGTAAAGAATTACAAATCAATGGTGTTGGATACAGAGTAGCAAAACAAGGAAATAACTTGAATTTAACTTTAGGTTACTCACATCCAGTTATCTTTGAAGCACCAGAAGGAATTACTTTTGATGTTCCAAACCCAAATACTATTATCGTAAAAGGTATTGATAAACAAGTTGTTGGTCAAACAGCAGCAGTTATTAGAATGAAAAGACCACCAGAAGTATATAGAGGTAAAGGTATTAAGTATGCTGAAGAGGTTATTAGACGTAAAGAGGGTAAAACTGGTAAATAAAATAATTTTAATGAAATTCAGCATCTTGCACATTTTCAATAATTTAATCAGATTTCGACGTACCAACGTACGCCTTCAACCTGCTTAAATTATCAAAAATGCACAATATACTAAATTTGATTAAAATTTAAGAATAATAAAGATAGAACTCAATTTTTAGAAAGGAGTAATAGAAATGGTTAAAAAGACAGATAGAAAAATGGAAAGAACAAGAAGACATCTTCGTGTTAGAAGAAAAATATCTGGAACAGCAGAAAGACCAAGATTATGTATTTATAGAAGCAATAGCAATTTATATGTGCAAGTTATCGATGATGTTGCAGGAAATACATTAGTATCAGCTTCAACATTAGATAAAGAAATCAAAACAAAATATGCTAATAAAGTAGCTGCTAAAGAATTAGGAGCATTAATTGCTAAAAAAGCACTAGATAAAAAAATTGAAACAGTAGTTTTTGACCGTGGTGGATACATTTATCACGGAGTTGTAAAAGAATTAGCAGAAGCAGCAAGAGAAGGCGGACTTAAATTCTAACAATAAAATGTCAAGGAATTAGAAAAAAAGGGAAACATTGATTTACACGGGGAGGGGATATTTCTTATCCTTAGAGAATTTACCTGTGAGAAAGAAGTGTCCCCTGTCAAAAGGAAGAAAAGGAGGATTAACAAAACCCTATGGAAGAAAAGAATGAATTAAAAGAGAAAGTTGTTGCTATTAATAGAGTTGCTAAAGTTGTTAAAGGTGGTAGAACTTTTAGATTTAGTGCTGTAGTAGTAGTAGGAGACGAAAATGGTCATGTAGGTGTTGGAAATGGTAAAGCAGCAGAAGTTCCAGATGCTATCAAAAAAGCAATTCAAGAAGCTAAGAAGAATTTAGTTGAAGTACCAATTGTTGATACAACAGTACCTCATGAATATGTTGGAACCTTTGGAAGTGCTAAAGTTATGTTAAAACCAGCTGCAGTTGGTACTGGTATCATAGCAGGAGGAAGCGTTAGACCAGTTATGGAATTAGCAGGGTATAAAAACATAAGAACAAAAGTTATTGGAACAAACAATCCAAGAAACGTTGTTTATGCTACCATCGAAGGGTTAAAAGCTATGCAAACAGTAGAAGCAGTAGCTAAAAAAAGAGGTAAAAAAGTAGAAGATATCTTATAGAAGATAAGAATAATAAAATAGGAGAAACATGAATTCGCACAGGGAGGATATTCTTATCCTTAGAGAATTTACCTGTGGGAAAGAAGTGTTCCTGTCTTAAGAAAGAGGAGGTGCAAAGTACAAGATGAAACTAGATGAATTAAAACCAGCTGTAAAAAAAGTAGAAAGAAATAGAAGAGGACGCGGAATGGCTTCTGGAAATGGAAAAACATCAGGAAGAGGACATAAAGGACAAAAAGCAAGAAGCGGTGGAGGCGTAAGAAGAGGTTTCGAAGGTGGTCAAACACCATTATATAGAAGACTACCAAAAAGAGGATTTACGAATATTCATGCTAAAAATTATACAGAAGTAACATTAACCATGCTAAATCAATCAAAAGCAACAGATGTTACAGCAGAAACTTTATTAGAAGAAGGAATCATTGGTAAAGTGAATGATGGAATTGTAGTTTTAGCAACTGGAAAATTGGATAGAAAATTAAATGTAAAAGCAAAAAGATTTACGGCAAAAGCGAAAGAAGAAATCGAAGCTTTAGGCGGAAAGACAGAGGTGATTTAATTGTTTAAAACAATCAAAAATGCATTAAAGACACCTGATGTAAGAAAAAGATTACTATATACACTTGTATTAATTGTGGTATTTAGATTTGGATGTTATATCACAGTTCCAGGAGTAGATAGTATAGCGTTAAATGAGGCAATGGGTAGTACGAATGGATTGGCAGGATTAATTGATATGATTTCAGGAGGAGCTTTTTCAAGATTTTCTGTTTTCGCTATGTCAATCAGCCCATACATAACAGCTTCTATTGTTATTCAATTATTAGCAATGATTATACCATCATTGGAAAGATTAACAAAAGAAGGTGGAGAAGAAGGCAGACAAAAAATAAACAAATATACCAAAATGTTGACAATTGTTTTAGCATTGGTAGAAGCAATTGGATTATATTTGTCTTATAAAGCTTCTGGAATATTTGTTAATGATAACTTCTTAACAGGAGCATTAGTAATAACAGGATTAGTAGCAGGTACTTCTTTATTAATGTGGTTAGGAGAACAAATTACCAATAAAGGAATTGGAAATGGAATTTCTCTATTAATCTTTATTGGAATTGTTTCAAGATTACCAAGTGGAATTACTATGCTATGGAGTATTATGCTACCAGAAGCAGGATTTAGTACGACAGGATTATTAACAGCTATTGGAATTGTAATAGGAGCTTTAATTTTAGTAGCAGGAGTTGTATTTGTACAACAAGCAGAAAGAAGAGTACCAGTACAATATTCTAAAAAGGTAGTAGGAAGAAAAATGGTGGGAGCACAAAACACACATATTCCATTAAAACTTGCTATGGCGGGAGTAATGCCAGTTATCTTTGCTTCATCTTTTATGACATTCCCAGCTATGATTATTCAAATATTTGTGCCAGATATAGCAAATCAAACAGGATTTTTAGCAGGATTATATAATTTTTCAATTGCTACTTCTACATCTAATGTAGGAATTGGATATTCAATCGCTAATGCACTTGTTTATTTACTATTAATTATAGGATTTACCTTTTTCTATACATATGCTACTTTTAATCCAGCAGAAGTATCCAATAATATTAAGAAAAATGGTGGATTCATACCAGGAATTAGAGCTGGTAAACCAACAACCGATTATTTATCATCTATCATATCAAAATTAACATGGTTTGGAGGATTCTTCTTAGCATTGATAGCAATTCTTCCAATGTTATTAAGATTTACAAACTTAAATATTGCATTTGGTGGAACATCAATATTAATCGTTGTAGGAGTTGCACTAGAAACAGTACAACAACTAGAATCTCAATTAGCAATGAGACACTATAAAGGATTCTTAGAATAATGATTTTGGGGACGGAGGAAAAAATCATCGTCTCCTTAAAAAGTTGCCAAAGGGTTTATCCTTTTTGGCAACCTAATAGTTTTTATCCTGTTTAATAAAGAAGGTTAGTAAATAGGATAAAGATTATTAGTTAAGAAAAATAATCTAAAATTTTATAGAGGAGTGATTTAATATGGTAATCATAATGCTAGGAGCACAAGGAACAGGAAAAGGAACAATTGCAGGACTTATTAGTGA
>CANEFU010000075.1 GCA_947426875.1 uncultured Clostridium sp. | reverse complement strand
ACATATAGAATAGGGAAATAGCCATGTGTAGCACCACAGGTAATGATTTCTAATACACCAATATCTTGAAAGTGTTTAAAAGCTTCAATTAAATTACAATGATAAACCTCTTTAAATAAATATAAGTCATTCGAATAGCGGTCAAAATAATAATGGGAAAGTTTATTTAATCGTTCATCTCCAGAAGTTCTTTCAATTTCCTTTTTTGATAATTCAATGAGTTGTTTTAAGTAACGAATATATTTTTTTTGTAATAATTTATTATCCAGCATAGAAAGTAGAGGAGGTGTCATAGACATAGTAATTCTAAAATTGACACCTTCATCTACTAATTTTTGAAAATTGGTTAAGAGTGGTATATAGGTTTCTGAAATTGCCTCATATAACCAGGATTCCTCTAAATAATCATCACTTTCTGGATGATGAATAAAAGGAAGGTGGGCATGAAGAACAAAACTTACATATCCTTTTTTTTCTTGCATTTTATAATTCTCCTTTGTTTTACATTCATAAAAACATGAGCTGAAACAATAAGAAATTAAGATTTTTTAGAATGAATCAGCTCATTTTATATATTTTATTTAAATCTGGATGAAAGACTTCCAGAGGATGGATTACCAGAAGAAGGATTTGACAAATCATAGATTTCTTCGATATTTTCATCTTGATAAATTGCTTTATATAAATCATATATGTTATACATTTTTCCCATATTTCGAAGAAAGGAAATAGAGGTTACTTCTTTTGCTGTTTGTATTCCTGTTTTTACATTTCTAAAATAAACCATTTTTTGATGATTATCAAATAAAATTCTATCATTTGGAGATTCAATATTATTAGAAGTGGTAACATAAATATAATCAGTATTTAGTTTTTCTGTTTTTACAAGAGGTCGCCTACCTAGTTCAATTCGATAATCGCATTTACTATCTGCTACATGCAAATACCAACTATTAGCAAAATCATTAATCTCTACTTCGAAACTATAATTTAGTGTATCATTGTGAACAATTAGAAGAGGTCTAGTCGTTTCAAAGAAATTTTCTCCATATTGTTTTTCAAAGTTTTTTCTATCTTTATCAGAAATATCCCAATAAATAAATAAGTTAGTAGGAGTTTGTGCCAAAACTTTTACTATAGTTTGATTGTAGCGATAAGGTAAATCATAATATTCTACAATTTCTACTTTTTTTCTAGTGGTGGTCTTTTTAGTTGATGTTTTTCTTTTAGTAGTAGATGTAGTAGATTTCTTTTTAGTTGCGGCAGTTCTACTTTTGGTAGAAGAAGTAGTTTTTGTTGTTCTTTTTTTGACAGCAGTAGTTTTTTTGGAAGTTGTTGTTGCCTTTTTAGTGGTAGTTATTTTTTCTTTTTTTACTACTTCCTCAGGTTTGATTTTTTTTTCTATTTCTTTTGGTTCTTTTGTTTTTCTTGGCATTATAGTCCTCCTATGTAATCTCATACTTTCTTACCTATCTTATACTAAATGTAAAAGAATTTCAAGTGAATTTGACAAAGTTTTTGAATTTATTGCAACGATTCAAAGATAAGATATTTTGTTTAAAAAGTTTATCTATTTTTTATGAAGTAACAATTCTTGCTGGGAGTTGCAAATAAAAAATAGATAAACTTTTATTAAGAAAACATAAGCGTTCTGAATTGTTACAAGTTATTAATGGATATAAAATATTGTATAAAATCAAATTGTCGAAAAATGTCAACGAAAAGTCAAGAAAAATCCTAAAAAAGTATTGAAACAAAAAGAAGAATATGTTACTATATATTTACGTATTAAGTCTATTAAATCGATATTGTTTTTATATCTTAAATTTTTATTTTTCTAATAGCAACTTAGAGAAAAGACAAAATGATATTTATTTCAAATAGTTTTTCTACGTAAATTAGGGCAAAGGAGGTGACGAATATGGAACATAAGATTTTAAATATTCTTTTGGAGATGCAAAAAGATATAAAGTCTATTAAAGAACGAATGGATAGTATGGAAGAGCACATGACAAACATGGAAGTTCGTATGACAAATATGGAAGAACGTCAAGACAGACTAGAAGAACACATGGCAAACATGGAAGTTCGTATGACAAGCATGGAAGAACGTCAAGATAGATTAGAAGAGCATATGATAAGAATGGAAGAACGTCAAGACAGATTAGAAGAGCACATGGCAAACATGGAAATTCGTATGACAAGTATGGAAGAACGTCAAGATAGACTAGAAGAGCATATGATAAAAATGGAAGAACGTCAAGACAGATTAGAAGAGCACATGGCAAATATGGAAGTTCGTATGACAAGCATGGAAGTACGTCAAGATAAAATGGATAAGCGACAAGATGAAATGGAAGAGAGCTTAAAGTCTATTAAGAATACAGTTGATAATCTTGTAAATAGAGAGATACCAGATATTAAATTAATGTTAGACAACGTTATCAATAAAGAGTTACCTGAAATTAAATATTCAATTGGACATATTATCAACAATGAACTACCTGCTATTAGAAAACAACGTTTAATTGATAGTAATAACATTGCCAAAATTTTAAATAGACAAACCCAAATGAATCAAATGTTAGAAAGGTACTTTCAAGGAAGAGATGGCAATTTACAAATGTATCAATAAAAATGAAAAACTATTTGAGTATAAAAGCTCAAGTAGTTTTATTATTTTTATACAACATTATAACACCATTCATTTTAAGAAAAACTGCCGAGTATTAAAGAATTATGTAAAAAAGTAACAACAAAAAAACAGTAAAATCCTTGTAAATACTATTTCCCAAAAATATAATAAAGAAAACAAAAGAAATAAAAAAGTAAATAAATGAATAAATTTAAAAAACTATTGAAAAAATAATAATAGTTATGATATAAATAAAATGGTAATATGTAATAACAATATTACATAAAATATTTTGACGAAAGAAAAGGGGAATAAAATGGAAAAACAAACATTAACAAAGCAAAGAAGAAATGGGCGGAATTACACTAATAGCACTAGTAATCACAATAATTATATTGTTAATTTTAGCAGGAATTAGTATAGCAACCTTAACAGGAGAAAATGGATTATTAGGGAAAGCCAAAAACTCAGCTATTTTAACACAAATAGCACGGAATGGAGGAAGAGGCAAATTTAATTTATACAGATTTGAAAGTAGGAGAGTACCAAGAAAGTAAAGATAAAGTATCAATAGTCAAAATAGTAAATGAATTACAGAAAAAGGGATATAAAATAAAAACTGTCACACCAGAAGAAAAGGTAATTACAGGGATAGCAATTAATCCTGAAACTCTTTCTGTTTTAAAAGGTGGAACAGCAACAATAGAAGTAACTTATGAAGGAAGCATTGAACCAAACATTTATTATGCTATTATACAAGAAAAATATTATTTAATGACAGAAACGAATCATAAGATAGTAATAGCCAGAGAAGAAACAAAAAATATTGAAGAGGAAACAAAAACAGAACAATTAAAAGTAGTTTCTTCAAATGAAGAGTGTGCAACTGTAACAGTTGAAGAAGGAAATGAAATTTTAACAGTAACAGGAGTTACACCAGGTTTAGCTACGATAACAGTAACCTATGGAAATCATAAGAAAGAATGTAGTATTACGATTGAAGAAGCACCAGTTGATGCTTCTACGATAAAGAGTAAAGCCAATGACTTTTATGGAAAATTAGTTGAAAATTATAGTGTTAGATTTAATGACGATCAAAATAATGGAAACAAATGGAGAATATTTTATGCAGATGATAGTAATATTTACTTAGTAACAGATGATTTCGTAAGTTATAAATATATGCCAAATGGAAAAAATGGTGCAGCGCTTTCAGGGGAAGAACTTCCATATTCTGTGCATTCTGGACTTTCAGTTGCCCGTTCAAATTATAATAGTATGGGAGATATGGGGACAAAGATTTTCAATAAGTGGTTCCCTAAGGGAACTGATTTAGGGAATTCTGATACAGGGAAGTGTATGGCATTGCTATTTGATACGAGCATATGGACTCCTGCTCTGGGAGATGATAATTTTGCGGAATATGTTGTTGGTACTGTATCAACAGAAGTGTATTGTATGTCATATAAAGATACGCATCCGCAAAGATATGTTGTGTGTGGTGCTCCGCCGGTTTCGTCGATGTATTACGTTAAATGGTCAGATGATAAGGATGTATTTACTAATTGCTTAAGACATGATAATATGATTCAAAATGAATATAATGGAATTTATGTAAAAACAGGAGCTAAAGCTACGAATTGGTGGCTTGGACCAGCTGGAGTAGGTCCTGGAGATTGTATGATGTTTGTTACTAATACAGGTAATTTTCATTACGACTATCGTTTTAATGCAAATAATGCTGGTGTAAGACCTGTAGTTTGCTTAAAAGAAAATCTTCAGCTAAAAAAACAAGCAAGTGGAAATTATAGAATCATACCAGAATAAAATATAATTAAAAGATAAAGTCTGTGAACAATAGAAGAGAAAGCGTGGAAAATATAAGTTTTCCACGCTTTTTTCGTTAAATTTTAGCAAAAGACTTTAAAAAAACAACAAAATAGTATAAAATAGTAGAAAATTATATTATAGGAGAGGAAAATGAACAAAAAATGGCAAATCTATGAAACAGATGAAAACAAAATAAAAGAGATAGAAGAAAAATATCAAATCAATAAACTATTAGCTACCATATTAGTCAATAGAAACATTACAGAAAAAGAGCAAATACGACTATTTTTAGAGCCAACTAGAAATGATTTTCATGACCCATTTTTAATTACAGATATGAAAAAAGCAGTAGAAAGAATCATTGAGGCAATCGAAAAGCAAGAAAAAGTAACGATATATGGTGATTATGATGTGGATGGAATTACTAGTATAACCGTGTTAAAAAGTTTTTTACAAGATAGAGGATTAGTAGTAGAAAGTTATATTCCCAATAGATTGGACGAAGGTTATGGGCTAAATAAAAAAGCAATTGAAAAAATCAAAAAGCAAGGATGTCAGTTAATGATTACAGTGGATTGCGGTATATCATCAATAGAAGAAATTGAATATGCTAATACACTTGGCATAGAAACAATTGTAACTGACCATCATGAGCCAGGAAATGAATTACCAAATGCATTAGCAGTTATTGATAATAAAAGAAAAGATAGTCAATATCTATTTCGAGAGTTAGCGGGAGTAGGAGTGGTTTTTAAAGTAATACAAGCCATTGGTATTACGTTAGGACTGAAAGAAGAAGAATATTTAAAATATTTAGATATCGTATGTGTAGGAACTATATCAGATATTGTTCCATTGGTAGATGAAAATAGAGTAATTGCCAAATTAGGATTAATGTTAATTCGTCAGACAAAAAATATTGGACTACGCTCCATTATTCATTCATCTGGTTATACTAAAATAGATTCTAATAGCATTTCTTTTGGGATTGCACCTAGAATTAATGCTTGTGGAAGAATGGGAAAAGCAGAAGAAGCATTAGAATTATTACTAACTAAAAATATCAATCAAGCGAATGAATTAACCCAAAGATTAAATGAACATAATCGAGAAAGACAGGAAACTGAAAAAAATATTTTTGAAAGTGCTATTAAGCAAATAGAAGAAGAAAATTTAGACAAAGGAAATAGCATCATTGTAGGAGGAGAAAATTGGCATCATGGTGTAATTGGAATTGTATCTTCTAAAATTACAGAGATGTATTTTAAACCAAGCATTTTATTAAGTTTTGAAGAAGATGAAATAGGAAAAGGTTCTGGAAGAAGCATTCCGGGATTCGATTTACATGAAGCATTAATGAAGTGCATGGATACCATTGAAAAATTTGGTGGACATAGTATGGCGGTAGGAATTACAGTACAAAAGAATAAGTTTTTACAATTTAGGGAAAAATTTGAACAAATAGCTTCGGAAGCACATATTGATGAAATCATACCAGTAATTCAAGTAGATAGTAAAATTGATGTAAATGATATTAATAAAGAAATGG
>CANEFU010000074.1 GCA_947426875.1 uncultured Clostridium sp. | reverse complement strand
TGGCAAACTATTTGAAATGTTATACATCCAAAAAGCAAAATTATATTTATTTTTCGGTGATAACAAAAAAGCAAAGCAAGCATTGATGGATATTATAGATAAAAATCCAAATTCCTATAAAGCACATAAAATGTTAGCTGAAATTTATGAGCTAGAAGGTGGCATGAGAAAAGCTATAGACGAATATGTACAAGCGATAGATATCAACAAAAAAGATTATGATTCGTACTACAAAGTAGCGGAGCTATTAAATAATCTGAATAAAAAAGATGAAGCTTCTGAGATGTTATTCAATTTATTAAACAAAAAACCAGAAATGTATAAAGCGACTGAATTATTAGGGGAAATTCTAATAGAAAAGGAAAAATACAAAGAGGCAGTTAACATTTATCAGGATGCCTTAAGATATAATCCAGTCAGTTATGAATTAAACTATAATTTAGGAATTGCCTACACTATGCTAAATGATTTTCAGAATGCTAAAATATGTTATGAAAAAGCGGCAGAAATTAATTCTTTATTATATAATGCTAAATATTCATTAGCAGAAATTGCACTAATCTATAAAGATTTAGAAGAAGCAGAAAAAAGATTTTTAGAAGCAATAGAAGAGGAAGAATTATCAGCAGATGGCTATTATGAATTAGCCAAAATTTGTTTAATTAAAGGCGACAAGGATATGGCGATTCAATACATAAATACAGCAATTGATATTAATTCTAAAAAAATTGTAGAAAAGGTGAAAAAAGAGCCGATTTTTATACCAATCATAGCTAAAATATCAATTCCATTTAATTTAGAAGAGCCAGAAATTGGGGAAGATGGAGAAAAACTACAACCAAAAGAAAAGAAAGCCAAAGAGCATTTAGAAGAAATGAGTGAGATAACAAGAAATTTAAGTTACAATGATATCAAATTATTAAAAAAGAATACAGCTGGTAGAACGAAAAGAAGAGAAGAAAAAGAAAAGCAAACGCAAAGTCAGGATAGGCAAATAGAAAGAAGAGATTAAAAGATAATGGCAGAAAAACTCATAAAATTTGCAAATTGAAATATACTAAACAATAGATAAGGAGGAATTTTATGAGTACAAATTTTGCCATCATTGGTGGAGATTTAAGAATTATAAAACTAGCTAAAATGTTAGCAAATGACGGAAATAAAGTATACACGTATGGACTAGAAAAGACAGAAGAATTAAAAAATATGGAAAATATTATATTTTGTGATAAACTAAACAAAGCGATTCAAGACACAGAAATTATAATAGGTCCCATACCATTTTCAAGTAATGGAAAAGATATTAATAGTCCTTTTAGTGATAACACCATCTCTAATCGAGAATTAATGCATAGTATCAATGCTAAAATTTTAATAGCAGGAAGTATTACACCAGAGATATATGATTTAGCAAATGATGAATATATTGAAATTATTGATATTATGAAAAGAGAAGAATTAGCAGTATTAAATACCATTTCAACGGCAGAAGGGGCCATAGAAATTGCTATTTCCAATACCAATAAAATCATACATGGAAGTAAAGTTTTGATTTTAGGCTTTGGAAGAATAGGAAAAGTATTAGCTAGAAAAATGGCAGGATTATCTGCCAAAGTGACTTGTGCAGCAAGAAAAGATGAAGATTTAGCTTGGATTAAAGCATATGGACACCAGGCTACTAATATTAATGCTTTGGGAGAAAATTTATCAGAATATGATATTATTATCAATACAGTGCCACATTTGATTTTGACTTCAGAAAGATTACAACATGTAGGGGAAGAGTGCTTACTAATTGATTTAGCTTCTAATCCAGGAGGAATTGATAAAAAAGCGGTAAAAGATAGAAATCTAAAATTAGTTTGGGCTTTGGCTTTACCAGGTAAAGTAGCTCCCGTTACTACAGCTGAATTTATAAAAGATACGATATATAATGTTTTAAAAGAAATTTATAAGAAATGATAGCAAGAAAGGAAGAAGAAAATGTTGATAGAAATTATGAAATCCATTTTGTTTGGAATTGTAGAGGGAATAACAGAATGGTTACCAATTAGTAGTACAGGACATTTAATATTAGTAGAACAATTTGTAAAATTGAAAGAAGTATCACCAGAATTCTGGAGTATGTTCCAGGTAGTCATTCAATTTGGTGCCATTCTGGCAGTTGTATTGTTATATTGGAATAAAATATGGCCAATTACGAAAAATAAAAAAGAAGCAATTAGCCAGACAGGTATATTATCTTATTTTAATAAAGACATTATGCTATTATGGGCCAAGATTTTAGTAGCTTGTATCCCAGCAGCAGTAATTGGATTATTATTTGATGAAGTATTCGAAGAACTATTTTATAACCCATTTTGTATTGCTCTTGCTTTAATTATATTTGGTATAGCCTTTATTGTAATTGAGAATTTTAATAAAAAGAGAGACGATAAAAAATTGAAACAACAAAATTCTCAAATTACTTATAAAGATGCTATTATAATTGGAATATTCCAATTGTTAGCTGCTATATTTCCAGGAACATCACGTTCTGGAGCAACCATTATAGGAGGATTACTAATCGGATTATCAAGACCAAATGCAGCAGAATTTACTTTTTATTTAGCTATCCCAACCATGTTAGGAGCTAGTTTACTAAAACTAGTAAAATTTGGACTTGGTTTTACAGGGATAGAATTAGTCATTTTATTAGTAGGAATGATAATCTCTTTCTTAGTATCTGTATTAGTTATCAAATTTTTAATGAATTACATAAAAAAGCACGACTTCAAAGTATTTGGTTATTATAGAATTCTATTAGGAATTATTGTATTGGTTTACTTTTGTTTGATAAGGATTTAAAAACAAGAATTGAGAAACAAGAATTGAGAAACAAGGATTGAGAAACAAGGATTGAGGGACGGCCCCAAAATCCTTATTTTATATTTTAGAAAAAGGAATAAAAAAATAAATTTCTTCTGGCATTGGCATAGCCGGAGATTTTAAAATAAAAAATAAGGCATGATTTAAATTTCATGCCTTATTCTTTATTCTATTTTTCGATTAGTTCTTTCATTAGAATGCCCACCACATAATTTTTCATATTCTTTGCATTTAATTTTATAATCCATCTGCATACATAAATAGCGGTAATAACTACAAGCCTGCTCATATTGCATCATCATTTCATTCATATCCATGCCAGGAGGAGGCATGTTGTAATCCATATAGGATGGTATAAATCCATTATTAAAATCTCGTTCCATTCGATATCAACTCCTTGCTTTTAAATATATGCACAAAACTAAAAGATATAACGTGATTTTTGTAGATAAGTTTTTGGGGACTTAAATAATTGACATCATGATTTTTTCCTCCGTCCCCAAAATCATGTTAAATCGAAATTTAAGAAAGGAAAAATGTTCATAAAAGCATAAGTATAAAAGGCAGCTAATAAGCCATGTAATAGTTTTCCATAGACATAAGGTTTGATGGATAAATCTGTTTTAGAAGTGATACTCCACACTTGTAGAAGAATGGAAATGCCACCAAAACCAAGTAAAAAGGCAGTCAAAATAATATTAAAAGAAATCTTTTTACAAGCTATGGACGAAATGGTATGAATACCATTTGTAATTTCTAGTATTCCAGTAAAAATTCCTTGTATAAAACTAATATCAAGATTTAAGAAATGAAAAAGAGGAGTTAGTATAACGGTTAAACTATTTAATAAACCACTGGCTTTAAAAATGGCAATAATACTAGAAAATATTACGACAAAACCACCAATTAAAAGAAGGGTAGAAATACTACTAGAAATGCTTTCTGCCAAAATTTCTCCTAGGTTGGAAAATGAGGCAGTTTTTTTAGATTGGTTAGCATGTTTAGAAGTGGAAATGGCAGTAAAAGTATTTTTATCTTTTTTCCAATAGCGGAAAATAAAGCCGACTGTAATACACGCTAATAAGTGTGTAATAAATAGCAAAATACCAATAGTAGTGTTTTTAAACATTAGAATTCCAACTGTTCCAATAATAAATAGAGGACCAGAGTTGTTCGTAAAGCTAAGCAATCTTTCACATTCTTCTTTACTACAAATATTATTTTGTCTAAAATTACTGGCAATTTTAGCACCAACTGGATAACCACTAATAATTCCCATAATAAAGGCAAAAGAACCTTCTCCTCGGACATTGAAAAGTGGTTTCATATAGCGATTTAATAAATTACCCAATAGGGTAATGATATTAGTATGCATGAGTAATTCTGTCGCAACAAAGAAAGGAAAAAGAGAAGGAACAACAGAGTTAGCCCACAATAGTAAACCGGATTTCACAGCTGACAGATTACTTTGGGAAAAAATTAATAGGCAAAAAGTGAAGCCTAAAAATAATAAAGGTAATAAGTTTCTTTTTAGTTTTACAACATAAAAATTTGATTTTGCTATCATGATTGACCTCCTATTATAATATATTTTTGAAAAGTAAGATTATGAATTACTTTACTTGATTTTTTAAGTAATATATAGTAGAATAAAAAACAGAAAATTCAATAAAATATACAAAAAGAAAAAGGAAGTGAGTTTCTTGGAAATCAGCAATTTTATGGAAAACTTAAAAATCTCACAAGAAAAAATATATTACAATGAGCCAATGAAAAAATACACAACCTTTAAAATTGGAGGAGTAGCAGAATGTCTTATTAAAATAGACAAAATAGAAGACCTAAAAGAAATTTTAAATGTAGCAACTAAAAATAATATGCCAATTACCGTAATAGGAAACGGAAGCAATCTATTAGTAACAGACAAGGGAATCAAAGGAATTACCTTAAAAATAAACATAGAAAAAATAGAAATCCAAGAAAAAGAGGAAGCTGTACAAATTACGGTAGGAGCAGGTGAAAAACTAGGTAAATTAGCACAAATATGCCTACAAAAAGAAATAGCAGGACTAGAAGAATTATCAGGAATACCAGGAACCATAGGTGGTGCTGTAAGAATGAATGCAGGGGCACATGGGAAAGAAATGAAAGACCTGGTAAAAACAGTAAAAGCTATTAATTATCAAGGAGAAGAAAAGGAATTTACAAACGAAGAATTGGAATTTGACTATAGAAGCAGTCTTTTCAAAAAAGAAAAATATATTATTACAGAAGTAACTTTAGCATTACAAAAGGGAACCAAAGAAGAAATTAAAGCTAAGATGGAAGAATATGCAACATATCGAAAAGAAAAACAACCAATAGAATATCCAAGTGCAGGAAGTACTTTCAAAAGAGGAACCGATTTTATAACAGCTAAATTAATTGATGAAGCAGGACTAAAAGGATATGCGATAGGAGATGCAGAAATATCCACTAAACATAGTGGCTTTGTTATCAATAAAGGAGAAGCAACAGCAAAAGATGTGTTAGCATTAGTAAATCATACCAAAAAAGTTGTATATGAGAAATTTGATAAAAAAATAGAATTAGAAATTGAAGTGATAGGAGAAAAATAATGAAAGGTTTTATGCAATGGTTTAAATCAAGTAACAAAATGAAAAGATGGATATTTTTAATCCTAGTAGGTATTTTACTTGCCTGTTATGGATTAGCAGAAATATTAGTCATGAAGGAAATATCTTTCCAAGAAGTGGCAAAAGTAGTAGTGATATTTGTATTAGGATTTGTATCTATCGTATTGGGATTAATATTTTTAAACAAAAGAACCTTAGAGATTTTAATAGAAGCAACCGATGAGCGAATGGAAAACAAAAAAAATGTCAATATAAAATCACTAATCTTTAACAAAACAGTATATGATAAAGGACCTAAGATTGTAGTAATTGGTGGAGGAACTGGTTTAAATACAGTACTTTCTGGATTGAAAAATTATACCAATAATTTGACAGCAATCGTAACTATTTCAGATTATGGAGAAGGAGTTACCAATTCGAGAAGAGAATTAGGAATGCTACCTTTAGGAGATGTAAAGGACAGTATTGTTTCACTTGATTCCAAAGAAGGAGAACTTAACAAATTATACAATTACGAATTTCCAAGAGCCAAGCTTCAAGGACTTAGCTTTTCAGATATCTATTTTTC
>CANEFU010000073.1 GCA_947426875.1 uncultured Clostridium sp. | reverse complement strand
AGCTACATTTAGATAGACAATAGCATTTTTAAGCTCATGTTTCATTAGAATATTAACTCTTTTTAATAATTCGCCAACCGTAAAAGAAATTTCTTCTTCATTGGAAAGAGTAACAGCTTGTCCTTTTACGGCAGTAATTACATCTGACATATATTCGGTGTGTGTTTTAATTTTAGCAACCCAAGTTCCCATATCTTTTGCAATATCATGATGGTCTTGACTATTTACTTCAGGGTCATCAATAGAAGTGTCATATTCTTTAATTAAATCCGTTAATCCTTCTGCCGCTCCAGATATAGACATGATGGGCGTTTTTAAGTTATGAGCAATTCCTCCTATTAATTGTCCAAGTGATGCTAAACGTTCTTTTTCCATTAAAGTTTCTTGTCCATCATGAATTTGTTCAATATTTTTTGCTGTTAATTCTTGAATTTTATTATAATAATAGGCCAAATCACTAAATTCATCGTTAGAAGCAAGAGGTAATATCTTATCTTTATCAATGGTTTCGGTATCTACTATATTTTTTAAGCTATTCGAAGTTTTTATCAAGTTGTTAGAAATATTATGTGACCATATATATAATAATATAGAATATACAAATAGAAAAATAAGAATTAGTGCAAAATAATAAAGTAATAAATCTATATCAATAACTGGATATTTAAAGCCAATATACCAAGTTTGCCCATTTACATCTTTAAAATCCATAGCATATAACTGTTCATCAATACCAAATTTTTCATATAGAAATCCATTTGTTTGACGATAGAAATAATTTCTATAACTTAATACAAAATCACTAATACTTCCATCTGGAGAAGACACATAAATATTTTCATCATTTGGTGATAAAATAAAAAAGTAATGAGAGTCTCCTTGAAGTGGTATAGTAGATAAAATTTGTTTCAAGCTTTCCATATTTACTTCATCTGGAGTAATATTTTTTGTTTCTATATAAGCTCTATAATAATTACCAGTTGAGAACCCTTCCTGTTGAGCAGCTTTTGAGTAACCAATTAAGGAAATAATAATTAATACAACAGCAATAAAGGGAACCATTTGAAATAGAAGGTTCTGTGAATTCATAATTCGATAACCATAGTGCTTTTCATATTGGTTTGAAATTTCATAAGTCGTTAAAATTACATTATATAGCATCTTTTGAGAGCCAATTAGTAAAATAATCGAAAGGATAGAAGCAATGGCAATAATCATCAAAGTAAATTTTAAAATAGCAAATGCAGATGCTAACATAATAAAATTAAATAAAATACCAATAGAAGTGAATAATATAATTTGCACGAAAAATACCTTATAAGGAATATTAATACAATCTTTTCTGATTGTTTTAATTTCTTGATAAGAAATTTTTTCTTTTTTATAGTATTTATCTAAATATTTATGAATTTTTCTCATCAAAACATTAAAAGAAAGCAAATGAATTGATATTCCTATTAGATAACAAATAGTATATTGCTCTACATGGGTAACTGGTTGTACTTCTGCTTGAAAAGCAAAATCTTCAGAAAGGGGAGGAAAATTTTGTACTAAAGGCATAACAAAATAAATTAGTACAACAGCCACTAAGTCTAATACTAAAACCATAGCAGTAAATTTTAATTTGAAATTTTTTAATTCTTTTGTGTGTTTCGTTTTCAAAAAATCACATCTCCTTAATAATATTTAAAATTTTTTGCATATAATGAATATCCATAGAAGACCATTCTATATTGAATTCTGCCAATTTTGCTAAAGTAATATCTTGGGAATACGTATTTAGATTATTACTTAAAATATACTCTTTTGTATATTCATCAGCCTTTTGGTTCATTTCATCAATAAAAGTTTTTAAATCAACATCTAATATATCACAATTTAAAAATTTGAATAGAGTTTTAAGTTCTAATATAGAAATTTCCTTATTGCTCAAAATGTGATAAATAGATTGAGAAGAACTATTGCTTAGTAATTTTAAAATGATATGAGCGCATTCATCAACAGGGCTAAATTCTAATTTTAGACCAAGAAGTTCTTTTGCAATTACCTGACTATCAATAATAGCTTTAAGAGAAGCCAAAAATACATTTTGATTTGCATTTTCTTGAAAAACACCATCACTTACTCTAGGCATAATATTGCCTAATCGGAAAATAACAGCATTTAGTCCCTGGTTTGTGGCCTCTAATATTTCTTTTTCTGCTTCAAATTTAGTAACTAAATAAGGATTATTATTAAACTCTTGATGAATAAATAAAGTATTTTCATCAAAAACTTTATTTTCAGTAGATTCTCCTTTAAATCCAGCAATAGATAAAGTAGAAATATGTGCTAAAGATATTTGATTATCACAAAAAGCAATTAAATTTTTAACACTTTGTACATTATCCTTATAAATTTCATTCGGTTTGGCAAAATGTTTTACATTAGCAGCACAATTGATAACAGTTGTTACTTCTTGACTAATTTCTGAATAAGATTTTTTATCTAATCCTAATTTATCTTTTGTCATATCACCATTTAAAATGATTATCTTTTCATTCATTAATTGTAGCAAAACTTCATCAGAATGAAAATAAAATTCGAACATTTTTAATAATCTTTTTTTGCCATTTAAATTAATTCTATTTCGTATAATACAATAAATTTTTTTAACAGTATCATCTAATAGCAAATCTTTTAATAAATGAATTCCTAGAAATCCAGTAACACCAGTAATTAAGACAGTAGTTAAATCAAATTTTTTTACATTGTTTAAAATAGTAACATCAGAAATATGAGTCAAATCTGGTTTTATTTCACTAGAAGAGTTATTTTCAATAAAACTTGCTAAATCTTTTATATTAGAATTATTATAAATGTCTTGAATGGCAATATTATATTTTTCCAAATAAGTATAAATAGCAGTTAAAGAAAGAGAATCAATTCCTAAATCATCAATTAAATCATCTGTAATAGAAAACTCATCTGTTCCAATCAATTCTTTTACATAATTGTAAATATCAATTTCTATTTCTGTTTTAGGAGGAACGTATTTATTCTTATTTTTCTCCATATATTGAAGAGCCATTTTTTCTAATTCTTTTCGATTAATTTTGCCAGAAGAATTACGAGGAAAATCTTGTAATTCTATGATTTTTTTAGGTTTCATATAAAAAGAAATGTTACTATTAATATAATTACGAATGTTATATAAAGAAATATTTTCTTCTTTTTTGGTTAAAAATAAGAAAATTGCTTTTGTGTTTTTATAAGGAATAGCAACAGGTTTTACTTCAAAATTATTTCCTAACAATTTTTGAATTTTATTTTCTACTTCGTTTAGTGCAACTAAATAGCCACCATTTACTTTAACAACATCATCATTTCTTCCAATAAATTCAATTTCTAAGTGCTTATTAATTTTTACTATATCGCCTGTTCGATAGGCTTTAACAAGCTTATTTGAAAAAGGAGAAAGGATTTGAACAAATTTACTCTGTGATGTTTCCGGTAAATTCAGGTAACCTTTAGCAATATTTTGAATAGAATTTTCATCTTCATAAATGATTAATTCTCCTGTTGTATCAATTGGCATAACATCTAAATGATGGTTGACAACTAAAAGACGAGAGCCATAAATTGGTTTACCAATTGAAGTATAATTATTTTTTATTTCATAAACACTAACTTCTTTATAAGTTGTAAACATAGTGGTTTCTGTAGGACCATATAAATTTAAAACTTTTAAATTGCTATATTTAGCAAGTAAGTTTTCTATAATATATGGTTTTAAAGTTTCTCCACCAGTTCCCAAGATTCTTAAACTAGATAAATCAGCATTTAATAGTCTATCTTGTAGAGCAATATGCTCAATCCATTTAGGAATTAAGAAAGACCTTGTAACTTTTTCTTGTTCCATAATACGAAGTACTTTTTCTGGATTTAACTCTTCTTCTTTTTTTACTAAAACTAATTTCCCTCCAAAAAGTAAAGAAGTATAAATATCAATTCCAGAAGCATCAAAAGAATATTTTAAAAGAGAGATAGAAACATCCTCATGTGTTGCTTTTAAAACAGAGTCATTTTCAATCGAATTTTTCAAACCAACAATGTTTTTATGCATTACCATAGTACCTTTTGGATTACCAGTAGAGCCAGAAGTATAAATGATATAGGCAATATCTTCTGGAGAAACAGAAGATATATCAATATCATAAAAGCCATTTAAATCAAGTTGATTCAAATTAAGAATAACGGTTTTAGATGGAATTTTTGTCTCATAATCTTTATGGGTTAAAATGCATTTTGGCTTACAATCATTTAAAATATATTCAATTCTAGAAGGTGATTCATCAGGTAAAATCGGAACATAACAACCACCAGCTTTTAGAACAGCAAACATGGATGCAATCATTTCAACACTTTTATCCAAAAATAAAGCAACAGGTGTATTTTTAGTAATTCCCAGATTTAATAAAGCTTTCGCAATGGCATTGATTTTTCTATTTAGTTCCTGATATGTAACATAAGTATTATCATAGCAAAGTGCTGTATGCTCAGGATATTTTTCTACAATATCATCAAAAATAGATACCACAGTTTTAGAAACATTTTCAATATTGCCGGTTGAATTAAAAGAAGCTAAAGCTTTTCTATCATCTTCTGATAGAAGTTGAATATTAGCAATTGTTTCTTTTCCTTCTAATACTTCCGAAATTAAATGAAAGATAATATGGTTCATTTTTTCAATTTCTTGCTCTGAAAAACAAGAAATCCAATAATCATAATTTATTATTTTTTGATTATTTAAAGTAGTTAAATGTATCGTTAATGGATTATTTTGTTGTCCTGAGAAAAGCCAAGTACATTCGCCTAAATCTTCATTTTTCATCACATGTTCTTGTTTATTAATCTGATAAGAAAAACCAATTTCGTATAAAGAGGTATTTTCTTTTATGGTATTGCAATACATTTCTTGTATTTTATGATAAGGAAAACAAGAATGCTTAAATAAAGACATATTAGTGGATGATATTTTTTTACATAAAGTTAAAAAGGTATCCTGTTCATTAGGCTCAATCATTAAAGGTAAGGTAGAAACAAACATACCAGTACAGTCTAATTCATTTAATCTTTTTTGACGATTCAAGAAGGGAGTTCCAAATACAATTTTCGGTAAATTATAAATTTTGCTAAAGTAAATGGATAAAATCCCCAAGAAAAAGGAATATTCTGTTATTTTATTTTTTTCACAATAATTAGAAATAGAGTGAAAAAGCGTATCTTCGATAGGTTGAATATAACGTTTTCCCTCTTTTTGAAAAGAGTTAGAATGATGGAATAGTTTAGTAGAAGATAAATCGGAAACGTAATTATTCCAAAATTGTTCATCTATTTGAAATTTATTTGTTTCTAAATAAGTTTTTTCACGATTAATAAAAGCAAGATAACTTGGTTTTTGAGTAATTTCATTTTCCTGATTTTGTAGAAAAGCTTCATAAAAATTTTTGATTTGGTCAGCTACTTGTGTCATACTCCAAGCATCAGCTATAATGTGATGAGATTTATAAATAACATAAGAATAACAAGGAGTGAAAACAAGACAAAAACGGAATAAATCATGAATAGAAAGAGGAACATTCTGATATTCCTCAATAATATTAGTAATATCTTCTGAATCTAAATGTCTTATATCAATAGGGATAGATTGGTAATCTTCAACATATTGGCAAAGGTTAGAACCATTTTGAATAAACTTTAGTCGAAAAGAATCATTTATTTCTACAATTTTATTCATAGTTTTTGCTAATAAATTTTCATCTAAATTACCCTTTAGTTTTAAAATAGACAAAATATGATTAATAGGAGTTGCACTTCCATTAATTTGCTCCAATTCCCATATATTTTTTTGAGGGTTAGTTAATTCATAAACATCCTTTTTCATTTTATCACCTGTATTCGTAATCTTTAGTCAAATTATATAGTTTTTTGCCTGAAAATGTCAATACTTTTAGATAAAAGGTTGCCAAAGGGGTCGCGAATCATTTTCCGGGTTTAAAGGTTGCCAATCATTCCGAGTTTAACGGTTGCCAAAGGGGTTGTCAATCATTCCGGGTTTAAATGGC
>CANEFU010000072.1 GCA_947426875.1 uncultured Clostridium sp. | reverse complement strand
GAAAATCAAATAAAAATATATGAAGTAAAAGAAGAAGAAAAATCGTTAGAGCAAGCATTTTTTGAAAAGACAGGAGGGAATGTAATTGAGTAGATTAATAAAAAATGAGTTAATTAAAATTTTTAAAAAGAAAAGCCTATATATTACCATGTTAGTTATATTAGCATTTGTCATCTTGACGAATTGTATTTATAAATTTTTCTATCATGATGCCAATTCTTATATGTATAGTGATAACTATATACAATATGCGAAGGAAGAATTAGCAAAATTAGACCCAAACAAACCAAGTGATACGAAAATGTATATTGATTTAAAGACACAAGTAGAAGTCTTTGATATAGTACAAAGATATGAACAAGATACTTGGCAAAGAGAAGTTTTAGAAAGTCAAATTTCAACCTATGTAAGTGAGAAAAACACCTATTTATATGGGGATAAGAATCCAGAAAAAGTAAAAGAAATGGAAAACAAAATCAATCAAATACTAGAAAAGTTAGACCAAGATGATTGGAGATATTTTGCACAAGAAGAGCTAAAACAAGCAGAAGAAAATCTAAAGAATATAGAAAAACAAAAAGCGAATACCCAAGATAAACAAGAATTAAAAGTATTAGAAGCAACGATAGAAAATGCGAAAATTGACCAAGAAGTTGCCAAATACAGAATAGATAAAGACATTCAATATGGGAACGACTATCGAAATGAAGCATTAAGAAGATATCAAAATCAGGCTAAAAGTGTAGTAGCAATGCAAAATTCAGAACAAGAATTAGAATATCAAGAAAAACAAGAATATAATAAAAACATAGAGAATCGAGAAATCAATCAATATATTATAGAAAATAATGTTGATATCAATAAAACTAACAATTTAAGAGGAATTCTTAAAAATTTCTTCAATGAATATGGATTATTTATAATTGTTATGATAGTTATGATTGCAGGAACCATAGTAAGTGAGGAATTTAATAAAGGTACTATCAAACTATTATTAGTAAAGCCATATAGTAGAAACAAAATATTGCTTGCTAAATTTATTACCATTTTAGTTATGATAATCTTCTCCATTGTAGCAATAGCTGTTATGGAACTAGTAGTGGGAGGAATTATTTTTGGTTTTGATAGTTTATCGATACCAATTTTACAATACAATTTTGATACACAAAGTTTAGAAAGCATGTCTGTATTTGCCTATTTAGGAATACAAATTATAACACAGTTGCCAAAATTAATTTTACTAGCAACATTAGCCTTTGCATGTAGTACCTTATTTACTAATAGTGCTGTAGCAATAGCGATTCCATTATTAGGATATATGTCTGCTGATATGATTAACATGTTGGTAATACAATATAAAGTACAATTCATGAAATTCTTTGTCAGTCTGAATTGGGACTTTGAAAGTTATCTATATGGAAATTTACCAGATATGGAAGGATTAACAATGGTATTTTCAGTTATTATTTGTGTAATATATTTTATCATAATGATGATACCAAGCTTTATTGCATTTAAAAAGAAAAATATAAAAAATATTTAAAAAGAGTTGCCTCAAAGTTGCCAAACATTCCGGGTTTAAATGGCAAGTTTAACTTGCCATTTAAACCCGGAATGTTTGGCAACTTACCTTTGGCAACCCTTTGGGGCAACCTATTGAATTTTAGATGGAATTGCTATATAATACAGGCATAAAAATAAGAGGAGGAAAAAATATGGAAACAAAAATTATTGGAGAAACATTGCCAGCAGTAATTTGTAAATTAAAAAAAGGAGAATCTATTTTAACCGAAAATGGTGGTATGAGCTGGATGGATAATGGAATTAATATGAAAACTACTACAAATGGTGGAATTATGAAAGGAATTGGAAGAGCCTTTGCAGGAGAATCTCTTTTTATGAATGTATATACAGCAGAACAAGATGATGTAGAAATTGCATTTTCGTCTTGCTTTCCAGGAAAAATTTTAGAATATGATTTAAAAGAAGGGGAATCTATCATAGCACAAAAACGTTCATTCCTTTGTGCAGAGAATACAGTAGATATAGCAATGCAATTTCGTAAAAAATTAGGAGCTGGATTTTTTGGAGGAGAAGGATTTATTATGCAAAAAATAACAGGACCAGGAAAAGTATTTTTAGAAATAGATGGTTCTGTTGTGAAAAAAGAATTACAAGCAGGAGAAAAACTAAAAGTAGATAATGGCTATGTAGCTGTTATGACAAAAGATGTGAAATTAAATATCGAAACAGTAAAAGGTATGAAAAATATTGTATTTGGAGGAGAAGGACTATTTTTGACTACTTTAGAAGGACCTGGAACAGTGTGGTTACAAACAATGCCAGTTTCTAAATTAGCAGGATTATTATATATAGGAACTGCTAAATAGGACATAAAAACACAAAAACAAGAA
Source organism: uncultured Clostridium sp. (assembly GCA_947426875.1). Lineage (GTDB taxonomy): Bacteria > Bacillota > Clostridia > TANB77 > CAG-508 > CAG-269. The sequence goes on along the minus strand of CANEFU010000072.1, from coordinate 3,772 downwards.
TAAAATAAAGATAGAATAAGAAAAAGGAGAAGCTATGAAAGTTATATTAGTGAATGGAAGCCCACATGAAAAAGGGTGTACTTATACTGCTTTAAAAGAAGTAGAAGGTAGCTTAAATAAAAATGGAATTGAAACAGAAATATTCTGGTTAGGAAATGAGTCAGTAGCAGGCTGCATTGGATGCGGAAGCTGCCTAAAAACAGGAGAATGTTTTGTAAAAGATAAGGTAAATGAATTTTTAGCTAAAGTACCCGAAACAGATGGATTTATATTTGGAACACCAGTTCATTTTGCAGCAAGCTCTGGTATGTTATCTTCTTTTATGGATAGAGTTTTCTATGGAAGAAGAAACCTATTTAGTAACAAACCTGCTTCTGCGATAGCAAGTTGTAGAAGAGGTGGTGCAACAGCGACACTAGATGAAATGAATAAGTATTTTGGTATTAGTAACATGCCTATTGTATCTTCTCAATATTGGAACATGGTACATGGAAGTAAACCAGAAGATGTAGAAAAAGATGAAGAAGGAATGCAAACAATGAGAACATTAGGAAATAACATGGCATGGTTATTAAAATCTATAGAGGCAGGAAAAAAGGCAGGTATTGAATTACCAAAAAATGAGCCGATTGTTGCTACTAATTTTATTCGATAAAAAGAATTTTTAGAATATTCTAGGTTACCAGAGGTTGCCAGAGCTTCCAGGGTTAAAAGTTGCCAAGGGTTGCCAAACATTCCGGGTTTAAATGGCAAGGTAAACTTGCCATTTAAGCCCGGAATGTTTGGCAACCCTTGGCAACTTTTAACCCTGGAAACTCTGTCAACCTCGGAAACTTTGGCAATTTACAAATTTTTTTTAAAGTTCTTGCTAACTAAAGATAATAGAGATATAATAACAATAAATATTATATAAGAGAGGAAAGGGAAAAATGAAATTATTCAAAAAATTAGTAAAAATAACAATATTTCTTTTTTTAATATGTGTTATGTATGGACAAGTAGAAGCGCAAATGGCAAAAAATTCGATACAGAAACAACTAGAACAGTATGCAGAAGAAATCGATGTAAATAACATGACAAAAGAGGATATTTTAAAGGTATATGATACAATAAGTGAGCAATATACAAATGATGAGTTAGCTGATATGATAGAAGACAATGCAAAAGAAATAGAAAAACAAGGTATTAGTGAAGACTTAATAAAAGCTGGGTCTAATTTTGTAAGAACTACAGATTCAGAGAGTGTAAGAGAAATTATAGAAAACGATATTGACATAGAGGATATAAAAGAAAAAGTAAAACAAGGATACACACCAAATCAAATTGCAAAAAGCTTAATACAAGAAACACCAAGTGAAAAAAAGGTTGAAATAGCAACAAAATTAATATTATCTAATAAAATAGTGAAAACATTTGTAACAATTGTCATTATTTTATTTATCTATGGAACGATTGTTAGATGGATTATCTATGTAAAGGCAGGAAGACAAGGATGGGCAGCAATTGTACCAATTTATAGACAAATTGTCATGTATCAAATATGTGGATTATCACCATGGTTAATGTTACTTTGGCTAGTTCCTATATTTGGTTGGATAGCTATGTTTGTCATAGCTATCATGAAAAGATTTTGTTTGGCGAATTCCTTTGGAAAAGGTGGGTTATTTGGATTTGGACTATTATTATTTGCACCAATTTTTCAAAGTATATTAGCCTTTAATCCAAATATCAAAATAGAAAACTAAAAGAAAGAGAGAAACGATAGATGAATAAGGAAGGAAAAATAGGTGTTTTTGATTCAGGAATAGGAGGGGTAACCGTACTAAAAGAAATGGTTAAACTATTACCAAAGGAAAATTATATATATTATAGTGATTCAAAAAATAATCCTTATGGAGATAAAACAGATATTGAAATCAAGCAATTATGTGATAATATTGTGCAACATTTAATTCAAGAAAATTGCAAAGTAATTGTGATAGCATGTAATACAGCAAGTAGTAAAGCGGCTCAATATCTAAGAGAAAAATATCCATTCTTACCATTTATTGCGATAGAACCAGCCTATAAAATGGTACATGATTTTGCTTATGATAAACCAACATTAGTTATGGCAACAAAGGGAACCATTGCTAGTGAAAAATTTAATTTATTACTAGAAAAATATGATAATCATAAAACCTATTTATTACCTTGTATTGGCTTGGCTGATAGAATAGAACAAGGAAATAGGCAAGAAATCAAGAAATATTTACTTGATAATATAGGTAAGTATAAAGGCAAAGCAGAAAATATTGTATTAGGTTGTACACATTATCCCTTAGTTCAAAAGGAAATAGAAGAAATATTAGGAAAGGTTCAATTTTTTAATGGAGCCCCTAGCTTAGCAAAACATTTGAAAGAAGTATTAGAGGAAAAACATCTGTTAAATCAAGGAGAAGGTAAAATAGAATTTGAAGATTCACAAGGATTAGAACAGAAGGAAAAGCGATTTTTTGAAATATTAAGGGAGTTATAAAGAATGGATTATCCAAAAATACCATTAACAGAAAAAGAAAAGCAATCAATTGACAACTATACGGGATATAGCCATAGGATGATTAATTTAATGGCAGATATGACACCGAAAAAATATGAAGATTGTAGAAAAAGTGGAAAGATAAGTGATATTTCTTTATGGAAAATAGAAGACTTAATAGAGGATTTTGTAAATATATATGCTGCTATTTATAAACAAGGAAATACAAAGAGTGTAGGAACATTATATAGAGGAATTGAAAGAAAAGAAGCCAATAGTTTGATAGTGAATAATGAAATAAAAAGTTTTATATCCACTTCAGGGGAAGAAAACATTGCCAAAACATTTGGAGATGTAATTGTTAGAATTAAAGGTGAGAAAGAACTTCCTCATCTATATATAGAACCCTATAAAGAAGATGATAAAAGAGACGAAAGAGAGGTACTAATATTACCATTTACGAAAGTAATAGCAGCACGTACTTCAAGTAATGGAGATAGTTATTCTTATCAAGATGTTACAATACAAAAAGAAGAATTACCAGAAGTAGAAGCAAATGAATTAGATGTATTAAAAAAGCAATGCGTAAAAGATTTTACTTTTTTTGGAGAGCAAGTTAAGCAATATAATTTTTTTAGTCAAGAATATGAAGAATTAAGTCTACAAAGTAAAAAAGAAGACAAAGGAAGAGAAGAAGCGTTAGAAATAACGAGAAGAAAAATAGAAAAAGAAGAACAATGCCATCAAATTTATGAAGATTTAGAGAAATATAGAAAAAAGTTTGAAACGATGTTAAAAGGTATGTGTAGGCAAAAAGAAAAAGAGATTGACAAGCAAAGAGAAAACATCATAGAACAACAAAGAAAAGAACAAAAGAAAGCAGAAGAACAAAAAAGAGAAAAAATAAAGACAGAATTGAAACAGCAAGTAGAAGAAATGGAAAATGTTTTGGATTTTAACATAGAGCAACTAACTAAAAATTCCAATAGGTATCAAAAAGAAGCTGAAGAACTAGGCGTTCCTTATACACAATTTGTTTCTAGTAATTTATTAGAGAAGGTAGAATTAATTAAGCAAGAATTAGAAAAAAGCAAGAAATTTGCATCAAGAGAAGAAAAGGAAGATGAAGAATATACATTGTTATGCAAAGAAAAACAAAAGCTAGAAAGAATAGAAAGAGAATTAAAAGTTTTGCCTAATATGATAAGTAATCATGAAAGACAATCTAGACAGGAAATAAAGTTTTATTTAAAT
>CANEFU010000071.1 GCA_947426875.1 uncultured Clostridium sp. | reverse complement strand
GATGTGTCCCCAATTGCACAAAAAGGGGCAAAAAGAAACGTCCCCAATGCGACAACGAGACAAAATGAAAATAAGAGATAAATGAAATAAAAGTAAGATAAACATCAAAAAAAGGAATAAACCTACGGAAATTGGGAAAACAATCTCTTTGCAAAAAAAGAAATATTACAATATGATTACAATAGATTTTTTATCAAGAAAAGGTAATTAAGATACAAAGGAGATTGGTTTTAAACATGTTTAAAAAAGTAATGATACATACCAAAAAAAGTATTAAATTCATGGTTCTTTTTATGATTTCGATTTTCTTAATAGTAGGTGCAATTGCTTTTTTATATAAACCTACTTATAGTGTTTTTATTAATGGAGAACAAGTGGGATATACAGAGAATAAGGCGGAATTACAACGTAAAATTAATAACTACATAGAAAAGGGAGAAGAAGAGAATAAAAATATAGCATTTGTGCAAGTGGACAATCTTCCAGATTATAAATTATGTTTGTTAAAAAAGAATATTGTAGCAAACGATGAAGAGATATTTGGAAAAGTAAAAGAGCAAGGAATTGCTTATTATCGTTACTATGCGATTACGAATAATGGAGAAGAAAAACTATATGTATCAAACTTTGAGGAAGCAGAACAAGTAGTAAACGGATTAAAAGCAAAAAACAGTTCAAATCTAGAAAAAATAGCAATTGTAGAAAAATATGAGCAAAATATACAAGATTTAGTTACATCAGAAGAAGCTATATCTAAGTTATATGTTGAACCAGCAAAAGTTGTCCAAGTAGCTAAAAATGGGACAGCTAAATATGGGGCAACAGGAAAGGTCAATACAGCACTTACTACATCAACAGGAAAAGCTAACATAGGAGTAGCTTTGATAAGACCTGTATCAGGAACAATTACATCAAGATTTGGAGCAGGTAGTAAAATTAGAAGGTCTTCTCATACTGGTTTAGATATTGCTACTTCAACAGGAACACCAATAGCAGCTGCTGCATCAGGAACGGTAACTTTTTCAGGATATAAAGGCTCTTATGGAAATATGATTGTAATAACACATGGAAACGGTGTACAAACCTATTATGGACATTGTAGTAAATTATATGTATCAGCAGGAGCAAAAGTTTCACAAGGACAAACAATAGCAGCAGTTGGTTCAACAGGAAATTCAACAGGACCACATTTACATTTAGAAGTGAGATTAAATGGAGTAGCCTATAATCCACAAAACTATGTATATTAATAAGAAAATAAAAAGTAAAAACCAGAAACTAACCCTTAAACGTTAGATTTTCTGGTTTTATTTTTTGTCCTGGAAAGAATTCTATAAAAGATAACGAATTCCTACATCAATTGCATTCTTCTTTATAATAACTTCGCCATGCTCCAACAATTTAGCTTCAAAACTATTAGAAAAAGAAAGCAGTTTTCCAAATTCGGACAGAGTGGAATAAAATAAATTTATATTTTCATATTTTGTATTTACATTTCTTAAAATTAAGTAATAATTATCTTTCCATAAATAGAAAGCAATATTTTTAGCTAATTTATTTGTATTTATGCTATGTAAAGAATCAATTGCTTTACAAAATTCACAGAATATATCAAAATTATCAAAACAACAAACAGCATGTTGACTCATTTGGTTAAAAGATTTTCTTTTTACAATTAATTTTTTTCTTTTAAAATCAGTATCTGGCAAGTAGCGGGTAATCGTAAAAACAAAAAAATCATCAATGGAAGAAAAGGCTTCAATCAGTAATTTACAACCATCTGTATGGAAATCTAATTCTTTTTCAGCCTTGTTTAAAATATCTGAGAAAATATCTTGTTTTTCAATTGCCTTTGTCATAAGACTATTCATATTTACCTCTGTAAAACCTAATTCTTCTGAATTCATAATAACACGAATTTTATTATCAGTCAGTTTTTCAATTTTCATAAAGATAAGACCTCCTTAATAACTCTTAATTATATTATACTACTGATATTATTATATGGAAAGCCACAATTTTTGGTAATCCAAAATGGTAGCTTTTTAAAGAATTATTAAAATATCAGCCATAAGAAAAATTTTCAGGTAAAATAGAAAAATTAGGGAAGGCACTTGAAAAATTTGTTAATTCAAGATATAATACCAAAAGTAGAATAAAATGCAATAGCCGTAAGAAAAAGAGAAAAAAATGGAGGTAGAAAATGGCAACAAAAGAAAAGAATATATGGGTTTTATTAATATTTATATTATCAGGACTAGTAGTAGGGGGATTATTAGGAGAGCTAGCAGCGAGAATAGATTGGCTATGGTGGTTATCATATAGCCAAAGCTTTGGACTAGAAAATCCTATTACATTGGACTTAAGCGTTGTAAAAATCACATTTGCTTTGATGTTCAAAATTAGCATATCTAGTATTATAGGAATGGTGTTAGCCATCTTCGTATACAAAAAAATATAATAGGGGCAATCAGAACAAGAAAGGAACGGTATATTTGCCAATAAAAATAAAAGAATTACCAGAATTAGAAAGACCTTATGAAAAACTAGAATGGTATGGAGAAAAAGCATTATCGAATGCAGAATTACTAGCGATTATTATAAAAACAGGAACGAAACAAGAAACAGCAGTGCAATTAGCACAAAAAGTACTAAATTTAAATGATACCAAAACAGAGGGAATTAATTTTTTACGAAATATTAGCATAGAAGAATTGACACAAATCAACGGGATTGGAAAAGTAAAAGCCATCCAGCTAAAAGCAATTGGAGAATTAACGAATCGAATGGCAATGCCAACCAATTTTAAAAAAATAACCATAAAAGAACCATATGATTTAGCTAAAATTATGATGGAAGAATTGCGATTTGAAAAAAGAGAAATTGCTAAAATAGTGATTTTAAATAATAAAAATGAAGTATTGAAAATAAAAGATATCGCTATGCGGAGGTACCAATTTTGCTAATCTTGCTATCAAAGACATATTAGAAGAACCAATCAAAATGAAAGCACCAAAAATTATTTTAGTGCATAATCACCCAAGTGGTGATGCGACACCAAGCGAGCAAGACATAGAATATACCAATTATCTTTATAATGCTACTACCATGTTAGGTGTGCAATTGGTAGACCATTTAGTAATTGGAAATAAAAGATATACAAGCATTTTTTCGAAAATGATTTCAGAAAGGGAAGGAAAGAAATGAAACTATTTACATTTGGGTCAAAAGATATCGGAATTGACTTAGGAACAGCCAATATATTAGTTACTTTAAAAGGAAAAGGAATTGTATTAAAAGAGCCATCTGTTGTAGCAATCGATAGGAAAACAGGAGCTATCGTAGCAACAGGAAATGAAGCAAAGGAAATGCTCGGAAGAACACCAGAGCAAATTAAAGCGGTAAGACCATTAAAAGATGGTGTAATAGCAGACTTTACAGCAACTCAATTAATGTTAAAAAATTTAATTCAAAAAGTAGGAAGAAGATACAATGTAGGAAGGCCAAGAGTAGTAGTAGGAGTACCTTCAGGAATTACAGAAGTAGAAGAAAGAGCCGTAGAAGAATCTGTTATGCAAGCAGGAGCAAAGGAAGTCTATTTAATAGAAGAGCCAATGGCAGCTGCGATTGGTGCATCTTTAGATGTGGGGGAGCCAAGTGGAAGTATCATTGTTGATATTGGAGGAGGAACCACAGAAGTAGCAGTTATCTCACTAGGAGGAGTGGTAGTAAGCCATTCACTACGTGTAGCAGGAGATGAATTAGACGAAGATATTGTAAACTATATAAAACGTGAAATGAATTTAGCCATTGGAGAAACAACAGCAGAACAAATCAAAATGAAAATAGGATGTGCGATGCCACTTATGACAGAAACACCAATGGAGATAAGAGGAAGAGACCTAGGGGATGGATTACCTAGAAATGTTAAGATAACCTCTGCACAAATAGAAGAAGCTATTAAAGAATCCATCTCTAAAATAGTTGAAATTGTAAAGATAACGCTAGAAAAAACACCGCCAGAATTAGCTTCTGACATAATGGAAAAAGGAATTGTATTAGCAGGAGGAGGAGCACTGATTCAAAACTTGGACAAGTTATTAAGCATAGAAACAGGAATGCCAGTATATATAGCAGAAGAGCCACTAGACTGTGTAGTAAGAGGGACAGGAAAAACGTTAGAAGATTTAGAAAGATTAAAAACGGTGTTAGTCAATAGCAGAAGGAGAAAATAAAAATGTATCAAAATAAAAAAGCTGGGATGATAGGTATTATAATCACTATAATCATTTTAATTATAATTGTTGTTTTTTCAAATGGAGATTCCGACAACTCCTTTTTTGAAAATGCAGCAAGTAATTTAGTCATGCCCATACAAAATGGATTAACCTATTTAAAAAATAAATTAGGTGGTAATCATACATTTTTTACAGACATCAATAATTTGAAAGAAGAAAACAAACAGTTAAAACAAGAAAATAGTGAATTAGAACAATCACTAAGAGAATTAGAAAACATCAAAACACAAAATGAGACATTAAAAGAATACTTAAATTTAACGGAAAAATATGGAGAATATAAAACCATACCAGGTTACGTTATTAACAAAGACATTAGCAATTATTCAAAAACTATCGTAATCAATTTAGGAAAAAACGATGGCGTGAAAGAAGGAATGACCGTAATAGGAGACCAAGGATTAGTAGGACATATTATAGCTGTAACCAATACAACAGCAAAAGTACAAACCATAATTGATACTGCAAGCTCTGTAAGCTGTTCTATGAGTACAACAAAAGATAGTATCGTATGCAAAGGAACCTTAGACGATAAATCTTCCCTAAAAGCCATGTATATTCCAACCGAAGCCAATATTATACAAGGAGACAGTATAGAAACATCAGGACTAGGAGGAATTTATCCAAAAGGAATTCATATTGGAACCGTAAAAAAGGTAACCAATACACAAAATATGACGGACCGATATGCCATCGTAGAAACTGCAGTAGACTTTAACAAACTAGACACGGTTTTAGTAATAACAAACCAATAAGGATTGAGGGACGGGTTAAAAATCCTTATTAATAAATAAAAAAGGGGTGAATCAATTGAAAAAAGCAATCATTAATATCAGCTTAATTTTAACAGCTATTTTAATTTATGTTTTACAATCAAATTTTTTCAGTTGGTTTTCCATAGCTGGGATTATGCCTAATTTATTTGTTATTTTCATATTATTTATTGGGTTATTTGGTAATCGAACCATGGGAACTATTTATGGGCTAATCATAGGTTTGTTACTAGATTTGATTATAGGAACCAAAATAGGAATTAATAGTGCAGGATTAGGACTAATAGGATTTTTAGCAGTTGCATTTGATAAAAACTTTTCAAAAGACAGTAGAATGACAATCATGGTAATGGTAATAGCAGCAACAGGTATTTTTGAAGTGTTATCTTATCTATTAAATTACATATTCTTATCTACTAACATAGAAATAATAAACTTTATAAAAATTTTAGCAATCGAAATTATTTATAATATTATTATAACCATTATTATCTAACCACTAATACAAAAGTTTGGATATTCTATTGAAAATGAATATAAAGGAAATAAGATTTTAACGAAATATTTTTAAAAGAAGGTGAAGATTTGGTAAGGCGTACTACAAAAAGAGCAAATATAAACTTAAGATTTAACATTCTAACAGTTTTGATTTACATAGTTGGAATTATTTTAATTGCCAAATTATTCAGCTTGCAAATAGTACATGGAGCAGAATATAGAGAACAATCGAATACAAGATTGACAAGAGAAAGTACACTAGAAGCATCCAGAGGTTCTATCCTAGATAAGACAGGAGTACCACTTGTTACCTCTAAGATAGAATTTTCATTAGAAATGTATAAAAGTAAAGTAGAAACAGAAATTTTAAATGAAGCTATCTTAAATATGATACAAGTATTAGAGAAATATGAATGCTCTTATGCCGATATTTTTCCTATAAAGATAGAACCATTCGAATTTACGATGACAGACGAAACATTAGCTAATTGGAAAAAGGCAAACAATATAGAAGAAAATATGACGGCAGAACAAGCTTTTTATAAATTCAGAGATAAATACAAAATACAAAATACGAACCTACAAGAAATTAGAAAAGTAATAGCCATTCGTTATCTAATTGCACAAAAAGGATACAGTAGTACAAGAGCAGTAACGATAGCAGAAGATATACCGAGAGAAGCAGTAGCAGAATTTAGTGAAAGCTCAGAAAAATTTGCAGGAATCAACATTGTAGTAAAACCAGTTAGAGAATATACTTCTG
>CANEFU010000070.1 GCA_947426875.1 uncultured Clostridium sp. | reverse complement strand
TATATATTTACTATTTTACTTATATCATAACTATTACTATTTTTTCAATAGTTTTTAAAATTTATTCATTTATTCTTTATTTTCTTTATTTTCTTCTGTTTCTAATTGAACTTAAATCAATGAAGAAATCTTATGTCTATAGGTTTATATCGTCTAATTTTAAATAAAATAAAAAGATTTTTGAAAATAAAATACTTGCCGACCAAAAAAAGAAAGTCTTAAGACTATTACTTGTCTAAAACCTTCTCTTTATATCTTATTAATATATTTCATTCGTTACTTATCTTTTTTATTTTTGTCACTGTTATAATCTTAATAGCATCTCGTATCGTTCTAAAATGGCCTTTTTGATGTTTACTATAAATAGCACGAATTTCTTCTGTTACTATGTTTCTCTTTGTTGTAATCCAATAAAACAACATATTCATTTCATATTCATATCTTTTTCCTTTTATTTTTACTAATTCTCCTAAACATTCCATTGGAATTGCTCTTAGACCTGTTTGTGTATCTTTTAATTCTACTCCCATTTTTAATTGTAACCATTTAGAAGCTACTTTATTTCCCAATCTGTTTTTTAAAGGTGTATTCCTTTTATTAAAATTTCTTTCTCCCAATACGACACTGTTTCTATTTTTTAAAAATCGGTTTTTGACTTTTTCAATATCTTCTATCTTGTGTTGTCCATCCGAATCAACTGTTATTACTCCTTTTACTTTTAATTTCTTCTCTAATATATATTGGAAACCTCTTTTTAAGGATTCTCCTTTTCCCTGATTTGTGCTATTCTCTAGTAGATTAATATCATTTTTGATTTCTAAAAAATACTTTTCACATTCATATCTTGAACCATCATTTATCACTATAATTGTTGTGTATCCTTTAGCTTTTAACTGTCTTACAAGTGTTACTAATGTTTTATTTGGATTATAGGCTGGTATAATAATTGCTATTTCATTCATTCGTTTTCTACTTTTACTAACTGGATTTCTTGCGATTGTTTTTTATTTATTTCATACATAGTTTCTTCTTCTATCTTTTCGTATAACACTTCTTTTAATTGTTTTTTTATGTTATCATCTATTTTTGAAATATATAAATAAGTATAATTTCCATTTGTTAGTATTCCTTTCAATTTTTTAATGTTTAATTCCATACCATTGATATTAGTAATTTTTGATGGTAACATATCGTACCTAGCCATATTTAAAACTTTTGACATATTCTGCCCTTGGTTAGTAAGATAATATATCCTTGCTTCTTTGTTTATTACATTTTTGTATTGTACCATTTGCATGTTGCTCTTTCTTTCTTCTATTTCCATGGTTCTTTCCCTTTTGTTGTCAAAACATTTCTTCATAATGGAATTGACTGGTAATATCGTTACTAAAATACAAAGTCCTATTAGAATACTATCCCATTTTAAATTTTTCTGTTTTTCTATAAATAGATAAGAGTGAAACATTATAACAGCCATTATAATTGTATTTATATATCTATCAAAACAAACAATTTGTAATGCTTCTTCTTTTGGTATAACAAATAAGTACGTTAACAATAACATTAGAGTATATACTATTATTGCCATTATTAAACTAATTGAATAATATAGATATCTTTTACCTATTTTTCTTCTTTGTTTTATTGCATAAATTAAATGTGCTATTAATAACAAAAAAATACAAGCTACTGTTATTTTTTTGTCTGTTATGACATTTCCAGAAAATAGTGACTGTATAAATCTTTTTATAATATCTGTATTTTCTTTTATTTGAATCGTTCTTTCTTGTTGTATATCCCACTGTTTATGTGCATTTTCCATTTTTATTTTCCAAGACATTGTACAGATTAAAATTACTATCATAGCAAAAACAATTGTTATTAATTGTTTTTGCTCTTCTTTTCTATTTATTATAATATCACCTAATATAATAATAATTACCATTATGCTTAACCCTATTCCTGATGCTTTTATAAGTACTAATGAAGATACTCCCAATAGCATGTTTATGCTTCTTAGTGATTCCTTTCCTGTAAACCATGTGTAAAGAATGAAAAATACAAAAACCCCTAATAAACCATCCACTAGAATATTTTTATAAAAGTCTAGATAAAACATCATTGGCAAAAATAAAGTAATCGGAATATATATGAATAACATTTTTATATTCTTATTCCATTCTATGTTTTGATAAACTACTATAATCATTGATAAGTATAGTAGATTAGATGCTACTATTACTGTACTTTCCGCATATTCTCCTTGGCATAATAATAACATATATTGAAATACCGCTGTAAATGGAGGATACTCATTAAACTGTATTATAGAATATTCATTTGTAGCAAAAGAAGCATTCTGATACATGTTTTTTATCATTAATCCCCAATGGCTAAATTCATCATGATGGATAAATAGGCTATTCCTATTGACATAACTAAACAATAGATACATTATTACATAAATTATAAAGCCTGGTGTTATTATTTTTGCTATCATGGATTTTATTTGTTTTCTCTTTATTTCCATTATGATTCGACTTATTAAATAAATGGCTAATACGATAGCCATTACTTTGATAGTTATTATTCCTATATTCAATTTTTCAAATAATCCAAAGGTATATACAAATAATACCATTCCCATAACAGTTACTGGTATTACTTGTTCTATCTTTTTATTCAGTTTAATAGCTAAAAAGGAAGCTATTATTATAATTATTATTACTAATTTCATTTTTCTATTTACATTTTAACTCCATAATTAACTTCTTTTATCCAGTCAAGCCAGTAAGTCATCCATTCCATAGGAATCTCTGTTTGCTCATATTCTATATTTAATATATCATTCTTTCCACATATATTATCTTCCATTATTTTCACAGTTCTAGGAATATTTAACGTAAAATTGTCTCTTACATTTTTTTCCAAATTACACTCAAAAGCACGAGAACAAATTTCATTAACACTTTTAGGGATGCTAACACTTTCTAGGTTAGGCATATCCTTAAAGCATTCTTCTCCAATAATTTCTATTCCATCTGAAATAATGATTGATGTTATATCCAATTGTTTCCAGTAACCAGCACCTGTTCCGACACCTTCATATTCACATAATTTGTTATCAAAAATATTATAATTTGAAAACCATTGTTGTTTTCCATCCTTATCTATTTTATCAGGTTGTCCTCTTTGTATTTTTTTTACAGGAACTCCATTTATATAATTAGGGATGATTAGTTCTTGTTTAGGCTCTCCTTTATATTTTGTTATAACGGCATAACCTGGTATTTCTTCTAAATCGTATTCCCAATCATTCAAATTTTCTGGCTCTACTTTTATAATTTCTTTCTTGTCCTCAATTCCTAATTTTCCATTCACTTCAAAAGTATAGCCATCTACAACGGTTTCAATTATATCTCTGGTAAACTTTGCACTAGTAATATCAGCATAACTCTCTATTAATTGTGCTAAATCGTCATTTAAAATAATAGCTTCTCCTTTTGAGATTTTATCAATTTGAATATCTATTAATACTACATGTAGCTTTTCTCTTGCTGTCTCACGATTGGTTTCTTCTTTGCTATTTTCAGCTTTTGTTAATATTCCATTTTTTCCTGTCAAGATTGCAATGCTTATTCCTGCTAGTATTAATAATACGATGATTGTGATTACTAATGCAATTAGCGTAATTCCGTCTATTTCCTCTTTGCTTTGTTAACGTTTGTTTTTCCATTTTATTTTCCCTTTCTTTTGTTTTGGTATTTTATGTAATGTTGTTGCTACGCATTTACTATTTTACTTATACCATAACTATTCCTATTTTTTCAATAGTTTTTAAAATTTATTCATTTTTTCTTTATTATATTTTTAGGAAAAAGTATTTACAAGGATTTTTTCTGTTTTTACTATTCTCTTTTTTACATAATTTTGACGATTGACAGTTTTTTAAAAAGAAAGAAGGAACATTTCTTTTTCTGTTCCTTCTTTCTCTATCCTTTTATTCTAGCATTTCCAATTTCTGATTCTTTCAATGGCTTCCATTGAATTTTCTTTGGTTCCAAAGGCTGTCAATCTAAAATATCCCTCTCCATGTGCACCAAATCCACTACCTGGAGTTCCTACGATATTTACCTCTTCTAATAATTTGTCAAAGAATTGCCAAGATGTCATTCCCTCTGGTACTTTTAACCAAATATAAGGTGAATTGACTCCTCCATATACGGTAAATCCTGCTTCTTCTAATCCTTCTTTAATAATTCTTGCATTTTCTAAATATGCCTTGATATTTTCTCTAATTTGTTTCTTTCCTTCTTCTGAATAAGTTGCTTCTGCTGCTCTTTGTACCACATAAGATACGCCATTAAATTTCGTACAAGTTCTTCGATTCCATAATTGATTGAAACTCATTTCCTTGCCTTCTTTTGTGTAACCTTTCAATGCTTTTGGAATGACTACATAAGCACATCTTACTCCTGTAAATCCTGCTGTTTTAGAATAACTCTTGAATTCAATAGCAACTTCTTTTGCTCCTTCTATTTCATAAATGCTATGTGGTATATCTTCTTCTGTAATAAATGCTTCATAAGCGGCATCATATAAGATTACAGATTGATTTTCTCTCGCATAGTCTACCCATTTTTTCAAGTTTTCTTTATTTAGTACTGTACCTGTTGGATTGTTTGGAAAACATAGATAAATCATATCGACTTTTTCCTTTGGTAATTCTGGAATAAAATTATTTTCTGCTGTTACTGGTAAGTAAGTAATACTTCTTCCTGACATGATATTGGTATCTAAATATACTGGATATACAGGGTCTGTTATCGCAACTTTATTATTTTGGGCAAAAATATCTACAATATTACCACAATCACATTTTGCTCCATCTGAAACAAAAATCTCGTCTTGTTGTATTTCCACTCCTCTTGCTTTATAATCGTTCTCTACAATTGCTTTTCTTAAGAACTCATAACCTTGTTCTGGTCCATATCCTTTAAAACCGTCTGCTGTTCCAATTTCATCCACTGCTTTATGCATAGCTTCTAAACAAGCTGGAACAATTGGTTTGGTTACATCTCCTATCCCTAATTTTATAATCATTTTGTCTGGATTTTCTTGTGTATATTTAGCTACTTTTTTTGCTATATTGGAAAATAAGTAGCTATCTTGTAATTCCAAAAAATTCTCATTAATTAAACTCATTTTTATCCTCCTTTTTATGGTAGAGATTTAATCCCTATTTTCTAATCCCTCTCCTTCAAAAACGGTAACTGCTGGACCTGTCATATAAACATGATTATCTTCTCTATTCCATTCAATTTCCAACATTCCACCGCAATAATTCTATGTATACATGTCTATTAGTTAACTCATTTAAACTGCAAGCAACAGCAGTAGCACATGCACCTGTTCCACAGGCTAATGTTTCTCCAGAGCCTCTTTCCCAAACTCTCATTTTTACATGCTCTTTGTCTATAATTTCAACAAATTCTACATTGGTCTTGTTCGGAAATACAGACGCTATTTCTAATATTTTTCCATACCTTTCTACTTCAAAATTTTCCGTATCTTCTACTACTGTGATAGCATGCGGATTTCCCATTGATACACAGGTAAATGTAAATTCTTCGTCAAGCGCTTTTACTTTTAAGTTTTGTACTGGTTCTTCGATTGCCATGACTGGTATTTTTTCAGGTGCTAACACTGGCTCTCCCATATCGACTCTGACAGTTTCTACTTTTCCTTCTTTTACATTTAGTTTTAAAATTTTAATACCAGCTAATGTTTCAATACTAACTATGGTTTTGTCTGTTAATCCTTTATCATACACAAATTTCCCAACACAACGAATTCCATTGCCACACATTTCTGCTTCGCTTCCATCACTATTGAACATTCTCATTTTAAAATCTGCCATATCACTTTCACATATCAAAATTAGCCCATCTGAGCCAACTCCAAAGTGTCTGTCACTAACAAATTGAGCTAGAGATGATTCATTTTCTATCTTTTGGTGGATGGCATCCACATAAACATAATCATTCCCTAGCCCATGCATTTTTGTAAATTTTATCATTTTTTCCACCTCTTTTAGGTATTACTAACCAATAAAATATAGTTATATCTCATTGGTTGCTATTTTATCATATGTCATTTTTTTTGTAAAGGCTTCGTGTGTTTCAAGTTTCGAGGTTTTTGAAAATAACACGAAAGACAAAAAATTATTAATAAAGGAAAAGAAAACAAAAAAAAAAACCAAAACCAAACGAATCAAAAAAAAAGAAACCACCCCAGCATAGAATACCAAAAACTAACAAACACAAGCTCAATCAAAAAAAGAAAGCACACGAACAGAAC
>CANEFU010000069.1 GCA_947426875.1 uncultured Clostridium sp. | reverse complement strand
CTCATTTCTTCTTTCTCTACCAATTAGCAAATTGGGAATATCAAAAAAATGGTCAGAATGATAATGAGAAATACAAACGTATTGGATTGATTTGGTATAAACTTTTAGTCTTTCAATTTGTTTGATAGTTCCCATGCCTAAATCGAATAAAATATTATCTACTAATAAGCTAGTATTACATCTTGTAGTAGATGACATATTTCCAGTACCGATAAAAGTAATTTTCATAGCATAAAACCCCCTTTAATTATCATACAATAGTTATACCATAAAATGAAATAAAAAAAAAGATAAACTTGTATTATCTCCGAATAATTATAAATACTTTCTAAAATTTGATGAATACTGGTTGACGAAATCAAAAAAAAATGATATAACTAATAAGTATTTACAAGGCCCCTTGGTCAAGCGGTTAAGACGCCACCCTCTCAAGGTGGAATCATGGGTTCGATTCCCGTAGGGGTCACCAAAATAATAAAATTTTAAAAGGGAGTAGCTTTTCATTACTAATCAACAGTCGCGATATAAAAATATCTGGTTAGTAAGGCTAAGATAGTCAAGCGAGACTTTTAGAAGGAAATCTTTCGAGATTTTCTTTTAGAAGTCTCAATTTATTTTATGAAATAATTGTGCATAATACAGCCAAAAAGGTAAAAAATAAAAACAAAGGAGTTGGTTTAAATTGGAAAACAACAAATGGTTTAACAAAGAAATCAAAGAGGTAGAAACAGAATTAGCAACAAATTTAGAGAAAGGATTAAACTCGGAAGAAGTAAAGAAAAGGCAAGAAAAATATGGACTAAATGAATTACAAGCAACGAAAAAGAAAACATTATTACAAAGGTTTGCTGACCAATTTAAGGACTTTTCTATTATTGTATTAATCATAGCAGCAATTGTGTCAGGTGCAGTAGGAATAGCAGAAGGAGAAGGAATAACAGATACGATTATTATTCTAATTGTAGTAATCGTAAATGCTATTATAGGTGTAACACAAGAATCAAAAGCAGAAAAATCACTAGAAGCACTACAAAAGTTGACAGACCATGCTTCTAAAGTAATTCGAAATGGAGAAATTAGTGTAATATCAGCCAAAGAACTAGTACCAGGAGATATTGTGGTATTAGATACAGGAGATTATATTCCAGCAGATTTAAGAATTATGGAAGCTGTTAATTTAAAATCCCAAGAAGCATCTTTAACAGGAGAATCTGTGCCAGTAGAGAAAAATACTGAAAAAATAGAGGGAGAAGAAATCGGAATTGGTGATAGAGTTAACATGCTATTTTCTTCTAGTTTAGTCACATATGGTAGAGGAAAGGGAATTGTCGTTGAAACAGGAATGACAACAGAAGTAGGAAAAATTGCAGGAATGATAAATAGTACAGAAAAACAAGAAACACCACTGCAACAAAAACTAAATAAATTAGGAAAAACCTTAGGAATTGCAGCATTAGCTATATGTGTATTTATCTTTATCATAGGATTAATACAAGGAAAAGAACCAATTCATATGTTCATGACAGCAGTAAGCCTTGCCGTTGCCGCTATTCCAGAAGGATTAGTAGCAGTATCTACAATTGTTCTAGCAATCGGTGTGCAAAAAATGGTGAAAAAGAATGCCATTGTAAAAAGATTGCCAGCAGTTGAAACTTTAGGAAGTGCAACAGTTATCTGCTCAGATAAAACAGGAACACTAACACAAAATAAAATGACAGTTGAAAAAATATTTATCAATGCACAAACAACAGATTTGGAAAACGTAAAAGAAATCAAGGAAGATATAAATCAATTGGTATATGCCAATATGTTATGTAATGATACCAAAATCTCAAAAGATGGAACTTTAACAGGAGACCCAACAGAAACGGCATTAGTAGACATGGCTTTTAAATTAGATTTCGACCCTAGCATCTATGACAGAATGCCACGTTTAAATGAGGTGCCATTTGACTCAGATAGAAAGTTAATGACAACAGTCAATGAAGTAAACGGTAAATATATTGTTTATACAAAAGGTGGAGTAGATGAATTACTAAAAAGATGTCAATCTTATGTATTAAAGGGAGAGATTAAACAAGATTTAGACAATTATATTACAACCATTCGAGAGCATAATGAAGAGATGGCGAAGGAAGCGTTAAGAGTATTAGCTTGTGCTTACAAAGAAATAGACCATAAACCAACCAATCAGGAAATGGAAAATATCGAAAGTGATTTAATATTTGTTGGAATGGTAGGAATGATTGACCCACCAAGAGAAGAAGCTAAAAAGGCAGTTAAGAAATGTAAAACAGCAGGAATAAAGACAGTTATGATTACAGGAGACCACAAAATCACAGCAACAGCTATAGCCAAAAAATTAGGAATATTAGAAAAAGAAGAGGAAGCCATTACTGGATTAGAACTGGAAAAGATGTCAGATGAAGAATTAGAAAAAAAGGTAAGACAGTATTCTGTCTATGCTAGAGTATCACCAGAGCACAAAGTTAGAATTGTAAAAGCATGGCAAAAAAATGGAGAAATTGTTGCCATGACAGGAGATGGTGTAAATGACAGTCCAGCTCTAAAAACTTCCGATATAGGTTGTGCTATGGGAATAGTAGGAACAGATGTAGCCAAAGAAGCAGCTGATGTTATCTTAACAGATGATAATTTTGCAACTATAGTGTCAGCCGTAGAAGAAGGAAGAAGAATTTATGACAATATTTTAAAAGTAATTCAATTCTTATTATCTAGTAACGTAGGTGAAATTGTAGTATTATTTTTAGCAACGCTATGTACGCCATTATTTGCAAAATGGTTTGGTATTACAGATATTACACATTTAGAGATTTTATTACCAATTCATATTTTATGGATAAATTTAGTAACTGACTCCCTTCCAGCCTTAGCCTTAGCCTTTGACCCAGCTAACAGTGATATTATGGAAAGAAAACCAGCCAAACCAGGAAAAGGGGTATTTACCAAAGGAATGACATGGAGAGTTGTTTATCAAGGTGCTATGATAGGATTTTTAACCTTAGCTGCCTTTATGATTGGATTAGGAACTACCAACACACCAATTGATGGATTAACCTTAGACGAATCTAAAATAGAAGTTGGTCAAACTATGGCATTTGTAACACTTGCATTATCTGAATTAGTTCATGTGTTTAATGTAAGAGATAACAAAAAGTCTTTATTTAAAACAAAAGTATTTAATAATAGTAAACTAATTTGGGCAGTACTTGCTTCTGCCGCATTAATGTTAGTTATACTAGCAATACCAGCCCTAAGAACGATATTTAGTATACCATTATTACCTACACAAAACATAATAGAATTAGTATGTTTAATACTAGCACCAATCGTAATTGTAGAAATATTTAAATTCTTTAAAATAAATATGTCGTAATGGGGACGTTTCTTTTTGCCACATATCAGATAACGAAAGAAACCACCAGAAAAGGTGGTTTCTTTCGTTATGTAAGGATACTAAAATTTTTCAGTAGGTTAGCTATCATAAAATTGTAGCTAAAAACTATTCACCAAAAACACCAACTTCCTGCCAGTCATTTTGGGCATTAAAGTGTGCCCTCCCTTGCAAACTATAATTTCCGTGATTTTATTAAATCTGTTCTATAGACGGAATTTTCTTCTTTATCAACTAGCCAGGAACCATACAGCTGATATCCTGTGTCAAAATCATAATGAAAAATAGCATCTGTTTGTGTATCCCACAACCAACCCCCAACACCATCAGGATTGTTTTTACTTAAATAGGCATCCCAAGTGATTCCTTTTTCTATCTCATAGGGTGTGCCATTAATTGAAAAATGAATCAAATTGTTAGTAACCCATAAATCGGAAATATCTACATCATTTCCCTTTTTACTTTTGACTATTTCGTCATTTTCTACTACTTGTTTTCCAGTTGTTTTTTCTACTGCAGTTATGACATCAGAGTTTGTATAATTTGTTTTTTGGTCATCTAGAACTCCCATAATTTCGATTTTGATTTGCTCTTTGGTTTCTGTAATATCTGTTTCCTTATCAGCTTTGCTTGCTTTGGTTAATATTCCATTTTCTCCTGTCAATGTTGCGATTGAAATTCCTGCTAATATTAATAGCACAATAATTGTGATTACTAGTGCAATTAAGGTAATTCCTCTGTTTTTTTGTATTTTTTCCATATTTTTTTCCTTCTTTCTTTTGTTTTTTGTGATTCAATTATATCTAATATGTTTTTGAATTGTAAGCATTTGGGATAAAATGATTATTACTCTTTTTACATAATTCTTCTCATATAAAGCCTCTTTTGTTCTATTTTACTGAAATCAAGTTATGTTACTATTAATTAACTCCAAAAGCTTTTTTTATGAATGGATTTGAAATATAATCTTAGATATAAAGTAATTTATAGATTAAAACTAAGGAGGAAAAAATGAAAAAATGGAAGGAGAATAAGGGAATTACCTTAATTGCACTAGTAATCACGATAATTGTATTATTAATATTAGCAGGAATTTCAATTGCAACCTTGGCAGGAGAAAACGGATTACTGACAAAAGCAGATACAGCTAAAACAGAAACAAGTATAGCATCTGCTAAAGAAAAAGTACAAGTAGCAGTGATGGGAAGTTATGACGAAAACGGAGAAATTCATAATAGTGAATTAAAAACTAATTTAGAGAATGTAGAAGGAATTGATAAAACTACCATTCCTGCTACCATAACAGATAGCAGTTTTTCGATTACAGTAACAGTAGATGGTCATGAGGTAACTATTGAAAAAAATGGAAAAGTGACAATAAAAGGGGATAATACAACACTAACAGTAGAAGAAGCAAAAAATAAGGGAAGTATGCTAGATGAAAATAAACCAACAACTATTACAGATACATATGGAAATTGTGTAAAAGTACCAGAAGGGTTTAAAATAGCAGAAGATTCAGCAATAGATGTAACAGGAGGAGTCGTAATTGAAGATGCAACAGATGGTGTAACAAAAGGAAGTCAATTTGTGTGGATACCAGTAGGAAAAGTTTATACAAGTAATGATAAAAGTACATTTGAAACAATTACATTAGGAAGATATATTTTTGATGGGAATGGTACTGTAAATACAGAATTATCCAAAACAGAACCAGGTGACCAAATAAAAATAACTTCAAGTAATACGGATTATTATAGGGAAGCCTTAAAAGATGAAATAACAACCAATACTCATGCTAAAGATATTGAACTTTTTAGAATAACTGCTACTACAAATGGAGGATACTATATAGGAAGATATGAAGCAAGAGTAGCAGGAGATACACAGAGAACAGTAGAAACAGATGATAATGGATTACAAAAAGTAACAGTAAAGGGAAGTGACTATGTATATAATTATGTAACGCAATTACAAGCTGCGAAATTAAGTAGAGAAATGTATGATGATGAAAGTACTACCTTTACAAGTGATTTAGTGAATAGTTATGCATGGGATACAGCAATTGTATTTATACAAAGATTTGGACAAAGAGACTATTCAAGACAAAAAAGTTTAAATGCTAGTTTTGCGGAAAAAGGAACCAATGATGCAAGTTCAACAGTAAAGGATAAACAGCTAAATATATGGGATATGGCAAGTAATGACATGGAATGGATAACAGAAACCTATAGCTATTCCTATATCCCGTGTGTTTACAGAGGTGGTAAATACGGGCTTAGCGACATATATACTAGCTATCGTGACAACTATAATACGCGATTTACATACGAATACTTCTCTTTTAGGATTGCACTTTATATGAAGAACTAAGCTTAGTAAAAAACGAAATAAAAAAAGATAAAAAATTCCATTGTCTTATAAGATACTAAAACAGTATCTTATAAGGCAGTGGGATTTTTTGACGAAATATTTTTAGGAAAAGAAGCAAAAAGAAGAAAATTTCAAGAAAAATCTTTTGACAATTAAAACAAGGAAGTGTATAATGCACATAGAAAAGAAAGGAATGAAAAACATGAGAAAAATAGACTTTTGGGCAACAGATGGTGTTATTCTAAATGGGTTATTATATGAAAGTAAAACAAAAACAGAAAAAGTCATATTAGCAGTCCATGGAATGGCAAGTAATTGTTTCAAAAAAAGAGATGAAATAATTGCTCAAAAAGCAAATGAAGCAGGAATAGACTATTTTTGTTTTAATAATAGAGGAAGTGAATTAGCTAAATATATCCAAAAAGATACAGAAGGAAAAAAGGAAAAGAAACTAGGAGGAACCAGCTATGAAGATGTTTTAGAGGGATATGAGGATATCGTAGGGGCACTATTAAAAATAAAGGAACTAGGATACCAAAACATATACTTACAAGGACATAGTCTGGGATGTACTAAAATTGTATATACATATAATGAACTAAAAGAAG
>CANEFU010000068.1 GCA_947426875.1 uncultured Clostridium sp. | reverse complement strand
TGCCATTAAAACCCGGAATGTTTGGCAACCCCTTTAAACCCGGAATGTTTGGCAACCTCGGCAACCTTTTTTATTTTCTTCTATCAACTGCATAGCTACTTCCCATAACAGATTTAGCCGCATGTTTTACTTGGGCACCAATTTCTCCTATTTCTAGTATATTACTAAATCGTCCTACATCTGCTACTACTACTCCTATAGAAAGTGATGTTAATGGAAATTGTTCTATAATTCCTTTTCGATTGGCTACTTCTATATAACCTTTTTCTAAGTCTTTTTCTGTAAAATATCTTTCTACATTTTTATCAAAATAAGCTAATATATTTTGACATAGTTTCTCACAAATATTTCCTGGTATTAGGGCGACAAAGTCATCTCCCCCAATATGTCCAATAAAAGTATCTTCCATTCCGCTTTCATGTACACATTTAATAATAGTTTCTGCTGTGAATTCTATGATTTCGTCTCCTTTTAAAAATCCATATACATCGTTATATGCTTTAAAGTTATCTAAATCTAAATACAACACACAAAAAGCTTCTTTTCTTGAAATTCTCTTTTTTAATTCTGCATGTATTTGGACATTTCCTGGTAATCCTGTTAATGGACTAATTCTTCTGTTGGTTGAAAGTAATCTGTTTAAGTTTTTTACTGTATGATATAAATATTGTTCATCTACTGGTTTTTTAATAAAATATTCAATAGATTCTTGTAATATTCTCAGTCTATGCTCTCTTTCTCCTTTGGAGGATACAACAATTACTGGTGTTATGGTGTTATCTTCGTCTTTTCGTATTTTTCTACACAAATCAACTACATCACGGTCTATTGCATCCTCGTTAATTACTATTAAGGATGGAATATTTTTTAAAGCTATATCTATTTGTTCTGTTTTTACACTAGTAAATTTGTATTCTGGGTCATCTCTAAATAATTCTCTAAATATGACGATTGATGCATCATCATCATCAATTATATATACATCTTGCATCATTTAAAATCTTCCTCCACTTGTTTTTCTTCATTATATACAAAAAAACTTGATTATTTCAAGTCTTTTTGTCTGTTTTTTACTCTTTTTTTCCTTATCTCAATTTTTTGATTTAAAATTTCTGTAATCTCACTGGTGTTGATAGCTGGAAAGGCTTTTTTCAAACGATATACATTTTTATACAAACGTAAAATAGTTTTGTTTCTTTTTTTCTTCAAGGCTTCTATCATTTGTTGTATACCTTCTTCTGTATTTTCTTTTTCTTCTTTTAATTTTTCTTTAATTTCTTTGTTAATATTTTCTATTCTTTCTAAGGTTCCTTTCATATTCTTTACTTTTATAATGCTGGTAACCATATCTACTAAAAAGACAACAAATAAAATAGCAACTATATAATTAACTAAACTAACATCCACCTTTGCTACAAGTCCTTGTATATATGAATGAATATATTTTACAAAAAGTACACCTAAGATACCCCAGCAAATTGAATTTGTTAGGCATACGCGTCCTTGAAAATTAAATTTATGGTCAGAGTAATCCCAATATTTTGTATGAAATAGTTTTTCTAACAATACTCCTACTAAATATTCCCATACTGTTAAGATAACAACTGATATACAAAATAACAATATTGGCTTATTTTCGAAATTCTCTAGAAATAGAAACATAATGCTAGCACCTATTCCATATATCGGGCAAAACGGGCCTCTCAAAAAGCCCGTATTGATTAATTTTCTTTCACAGATAGACCTGACGATTGACTCCATTATCCATCCTAAAAATGAATAAATTACAAAATATGTTATTAGTTCTGATAGATTTATATTCATACTTTCCCCTTATTTATTAACAAATGCTTTAAAGTTTTCTTTCGCATCGCTTTCATTGTATACAATTACTTCTATGTCATTTCTTCCATCATGCAATGGATAAGCATATTCAAATTGTTTTCTGTCTTCTATTGACTCATATGCTCTTGTTAAATCTAACATATATTTCTCTGTTCCATTAATAATAAATTCTACTTTCTTTATTCCTTGCTCATCTGAAGCTTTTATGATGAAATTATTTGCTCCGTCTGTTGTAATTTCTACTTTTGGTTTGGTTACTCCGTTTACTTCTTGTTCTTTGGTTTCTGTTTTGTTATTTTCATCAACTACTATTACGGTTAATGTATGCAATCCTTTTGGTATTTCTATAACTTGTTCTGTTTCATTACTATTGATATCAACTTTAGTTTCTTCCTCTTCATCCCATCTATATGTCATATATAAAAGTTCATTTTTTCCATCTGCCATTATTTTTAAATTATTTCCTTCTGGCTCGAACTCAATATTGATATCTCCTTCTACTGTATATACTTTTTTATATTCAATTTGTTGTCCATTTTCATCACTTGCATGTACTGTAAATGTGTTCGTTCCTGTTGGAATTTCAATTCTCGTTTCTACTTCCTTTTGTCCATTTGTTTGTACTTCTGTTTCTTCTTCTCCATTCCAATTATATTGTATTTTAGCTAATGGTTTACTATGTGTTATTTTTAATAATAATTCTGCATCTTCTGTTTGTTCAACATAGATTACTGGTTTTACTTTTTCTGCCTCTTGCGTCGTTTCTTTATACATAGAATAAGAGACTGAACAAATCATAAATACACCAAATATTAATATGGCAATAGAAAAAAATTTCAGTATACTATTGATTTCTACTGGTCCACTATTTCTTGTTTTATTTCCTTTTACTTTTTTATTGACATTGTTATTATTTACACTTAATATTTGATTCAATGTTTTCACCTCTTTGTTGTATTCTGTACTTATCTTATTGAAATTCATTCTTTTTGATTATAACACATCACTTTTGGCTTGTAAATGTTTTTAAATGGAAAAAATTATTTTAAGATAATGATTCAGAGACAATACATTTTATTAAAAAAAGTTTATCTATTTTTTATGAAGTAACAATTCGGGGGGACCAGCAAGAATACAGTCTGTTATGTAATTACAGACTGTTCGATGCTGAGAGTTACAAATAAAAAATAGATAAACTTTTATGAAGAAAATATTAGAAGTCTGAAGTGTTACCTTTTAAGATTTTCTAAAAAAATAAACCTAAAATTTTCTATAAAATACAAATTTTAAGAAAACTTTAGGTTATCTCTATTTATTAGTTTTGTGCATATGGTAAGATTGCAATATGTCTTGCTCTTTTTACTGCTGTTGTGATATCTCTTTGATGTTTAGCACATGCTCCAGTTGTTCTTCTTGGTAAAATTTTTCCTTTATCATTGATGAATTTTTTTAATTGTTCTGGATTTTTATAGTCTAATACAAAATTTTTATCACTGCATAATACACATACTTTTTTTCTTTGTTTTCTGAATCTTGGATTGTAGTCCTCATCATAATTTTTGTTATTTCTTTTATTTTGTTTTTTGTCTGCCATTTCTTAATTCCCCCCTCTTTGTTACTTAGAATGGTAGGTCATCGCTAGAAGATACTTCGAAGTCTGAACCCATATTTCCAGGTGCTGTATTTCCAAATGTATTTTCAAAAGAGTTGGCATTCGCTTCTCCTTCTCTTTTGCTATCTGCGAAATAAGCTTCTTCTGCTACTACTTCTGTTACGTAGTGTTTGGTTCCTTGGTCATCGTCCCAAGTTCTTGTTTGTATTCTTCCGATTACTCCTACTTGTTGACCTTTCTTAAAGTATTTGCTACAAAATTCTCCTAGCTTACTCCATGCTACTATATTGATGAAGTCTGCTTGTCTTTCTTCTCCTTGTCTTACAAATCTTCTATTGACTGCTAGACTAAAAGAAGATACGAGTGTGTTGTTGGTTTGTGTGTATCTTGTTTCTGGGTCTCTTGTTAGTCTTCCCATTAATATTACTTTGTTCATTTTATATCACCTTTCTTTACTCTAAATAAAGGCCCCTCTCTTTATTTAATTTTGTTTTTCCGATTACATCATTATTTTTTTACTACAATAAATTTCATGACTTCATCTGTAATTCTGTAAACTCTTTCAAGTTCTTTAATAGAGTCTGTTTTTGCTTCAAAGTTGAATAATAAGTATGTACCTTCACTTTGTTTTTTGATTTCATAGGCTAATTTCTTTTTTCCCATGTTTTCTACGGATTCAACTTTTCCATTTTCATTGATTAATCCTGTAAATTTTTCTTCTAAAGCTTTTAAACCTGCTTCATCTACATTAGGATTAACAATGATAATACTTTCGTATTGATTCATTATTTTCACCTCCCTTTGGATTGATAACCTACCTCATTTTTTTGGGTAAGTAGAGATGCTTCTTTTGAAGCACAGCTATTTTATCACATTTTTTTCTATTTGGCAAGTTCTTTCTTAATAAATTCTTCTATTATATTTCTATCTTCATAAGTAGTAATTTTTATATTGGTATAGTCACCCTCTAAAATTTTTACTGGAATTTGGTTTTTTTCCAATAACATACAATCATCTGTTACCTCTTCTTGTTGATACCTCTCGTGCATTTGAAGTAACATTTGTCTATCAAAACATTGTGGAGTTTGTATAATCCATGTATTACTTCTTTGTGTACTATGAATCACAATATTGTTATTGTCTGTTATTTTTATGGTATCCTTTGAACGCACTCCCATTGTTGCGCCTTTATATTCTTCCATACTTTCAATACATTGATTAATATACTCTTGTTTAATGGCTGGTCTTGCTCCATCATGAATAATGACAATATCAGAGTTTGCCTTTTGAATACAATGATAAACCGTTTCTTGCCTACTATTTCCTCCTAACACAATATGAATTGGTTTTTCCAACTGCTCTTCTTGTATAATTTTCTCAATGATTGTCATTTCCTCTTTTTTGGCTCCTATTATGATATCATCTATATATGCATTTTGCGCAAATGCATTTAAACTATAGGAAAATACTGTTTTTCCATTTAGTATTTCAAAGTTTTTGTTTCTATTTTGTCCATATCTTGTACTATTTCCTGCTACTAATATTACTGCTGTTACTGTTTTCTCTTTTATCATAGTTTTGGCTCCTTTAATGAATTATACGAACTACATATATAAGTTTGATATCGCTTTTTTAGTGCTTGATAGGCTGTTTTGGCCAATTTTTTATCTTCAAATATCCCATAGACACAAGAGCCTGTTCCTGTCATTAAACTTCCGCAAGGCACCTTGCTCTTTTAGTTCTCTTTTTATCCTTTGTATAGTTTCTTTTTCTTCTATTACCTCTTCAAATACATTGTATAGCTCATCCGCTAATTTTCTTACGTTATTGCTTTCCAATGCTTGTATAATCTCATCAGAATGTTCCCATTGATTTATTTCATCTTGCTCGTCTATCTTTTTAAAATATTCTTTTGTATTACATGACATTTCTGGTTTGATAATCACTACATAATATTTTAAATTCGTACAAATTGGTGTTATCTTTTCACCTATCCCTTTACCTAATACAGCTCTATTATAAAAACATGGTACGACATCTGCTCCTAAACTTTTTCCGATTTCTTCGATTTCCTTTTGGGATAATTTCAAATCAAATAATTGATTCATAGCTAAGATAAAACTGGCGCAATCTGTACTTCCTCCTGCTAACCCTGCTTGCATTGGGATTTTTTTATTTAGTTTTACTTGAATTCCTGTGATGTTTTTATATTTTTCTTTTAATTTCATATAGGCTTTATAGATAATATTTTCCTGCTCACTTAATTCTTCTATATTACTTTGGATTTCTATTTTATCTGTCTGTGTTTTTTGGATGTATATCTCATCATACAAATTAATTTTTTGAAATACAGATTTAATATTGTGATAATTATCTTCTCTTTTCCCTACTACTATTAAGTTTAGATTTATTTTGGCTCTTGCTTTCTTATATATTTCTTCCAATTACTTTTCTTCCCTTCATAAAATCTAATTCACAGTAAGACAAGCAAACACACTAATCCCATTTCCTTTACCAAATTCTGTCAAGCCTTCTCCTGTTGTTGCTGTTATTCCTACGCAATTTTCTTCAATCTGTAAAATTCTTGCTATATTACTTCTCATTTCATCTATTTTCGGTGTTATTTTCGGAGTTTTGCATTCAATAGCTATGGATACATGTACAATTCTTTCATTTAAATATTTTAGTGCTTCCTTTAAATATTTTTCACTATCTGTAATTCCACTTTTACACATGTCATCCGCAACTTTTCCTATTATGTTTTTACACGTAATTCCTGAAATAGCATTTGTTATAGCATGCAAGACTACATCAGCATCACTATTTCCTGTTAAAGAATAATCCTCTTGAAATTCAACGCCGCCTAATATTAATTTTTTTTCTTCATTGTTATAATCAATCTTATGACTATCCTGACCAATTGCTACTTTCATAGTTTTTCCTCCTTGCGCCTATTGTATCATTTTTTTATTTTTCTTGCAACATGTCGTATTGGGGACGTTTCCTTTTGCCCCTTTTTGTGCAATTGGGGACACATC
>CANEFU010000067.1 GCA_947426875.1 uncultured Clostridium sp. | reverse complement strand
ATCGTAATGATAGAGCCATCTGTAACCATTAAATCAACTATGAAACAAGAAAACATAGAGCAGATGGAAAAATTAGCAGATAGTATTTTAGGAGGTGAATAAAATGAAATATAAATGTACAGTTTGTGGATATATTTATGATGATGAAAAAGAAAGTGTAAAATTTGAAGAACTACCAGAAGATTGGACATGTCCATTATGTGGTGTAGGGAAAGAATTATTCGAAAAAGTAGAAGAATAAGGAAAAAAGGAAGATTAATTTTCTTCCTTTTTCTCATTTTTCTCGTCTTTCTCGTCTTTCTCATCTTTCTCATCTTTTTTTTCTTTTGGAATTACAATATCAGTAGGTTTTTCTTTAGCAGATTTGGGTTTGGCAACTTTTAAATTCTCATAAACCGGCGAGATATCTAAGTTTGCTCCATCCCCTGAAACGATTTCTAGATTCTTTTTTTCTTCCATAAAGATACCTCCATCCTTTTATTAAAACAATAGTATCATATTGAAACTAAAAGTGCAAGAAAAAATAATGATAAAATAGATGAATATAAAAAAAAACTCTTAATATAAATAGAATAGAATATTTATATTAGGAGTTTTTTATATGATAGTGATTAGCAAAAAAAGAATTCAAATTATAATAGGTTGTTTATTAATAGGCATTTTTACTTTTTATTTTCAAATAGCGGGAAAGGGAAGTACCCATACAGAACAGCAAAATACGGTGCCAACGGCGGCAACCCCAGTATCGGGAAAGACAATTGTAATAGATGCAGGACATGGTGTGCCAGATGAACGGTGCACAAAGTAGTAATGGTACCACAGAGGCAGAAACGAATTTGAAAATAGCGTTAAAATTACAAAATTTATTGGAAACGAGTGGAAGTACAGTTATATTAACACGTTCAGATGAAAATGCTATTTATGATTTGGATAGTCAAACACTAAAACAAAAGAAGATTTCAGATATTCATAATCGAGTAAAAATAGGAAATGAGTCAAGTGCTGATATTTTTGTTAGTATCCATTTAAATAAAATTCCCCAACAACAATATTGGGGATGGCAATGTTTTTATAAAAATGGAGATGAGAAAAGTACAAACTTGGCAAAACAAATTCAGGCAAACTTAAATGATTCCATCCAAAAAGAAAACAAAAGAGTAGCTATGAAGTTAGACACAGTTTATATTATGAAGCATGTGGAAATACCAATTTCAATAGTAGAATGTGGCTTTTTATCGAATCCAGAAGAAGAAAAACAATTATTAGAAGATGACTATCAAAATAAATTAGCTTGGGGTATTTATAATGGAATAACAGATTATTTTTATAATAGTTAAAATAAAAAGCAAGATAGAAGAAATATTTGCTTTAGTAGTTGACAAAAAGTAGAGAGGAATTTATAATAGGCAATATAATAAAAACCAAAAGATAGGAGAAGAGATGAACGAAAGAGCAAAAGGATTTAGAAAGAAAATAAAAAGAACAATACCAGCTGTACTTGCTGCAAGCATGTTAGTAGGTTGCAATATTAAGGATACTAAAGCAACCCCTAATATAGCAATAGAAGTTTCTAACGATAAATTTCAAGAAATTTTAAGAAAGTATATGAACAATGCCAATTTACGATTAACAAATGAAGAAGAGGATTATATGCTTGAGCATATAGAGGAAATAGTAGAAAATTTAACGAATGGTGTAGATACCGAAATCTTAAAGGCAGTCAATCAAAGTAGTGATAATTATTATAATCAAGTTGATTATATTCGAAATGAAGAATTAGAAAATTTTATTGTCGTTACATCCAATGAAGGCAAGGAACTTAAAATAGAAGCCCAAAATAAAGAGACAGAACAAGAAATTATGGCACAAGATGTAATAGGTATGTTAGTAACAGATGTGAAGGCACTAAAAGATATGCCAGAAATTCTTGAAGATTCTATACTAAGAAGAGAGGGAATGAGAGATACGCTAAAGATAGCAAAGGAAATAAATAGAATTTTTAATTATGGCGAAATTCAATATGATAAAAAAGAAGGAAGAATAGAAATCCAACCAAAGAAAAAGGAAAATAAAGGAATAGAAAAGAATGAAAGATAAAGAAAAAATGTAGAATGAGATATTAAAATTCTACATTTTTTGCATTTTTTTGCATAAAGTGGTATAATATAAGTGTAGGGCTAAACAAAGGAGGGAATAATATGGGAAGAAAAAGAGAAACTTGGGAAAAAATTGCAGAAGAAATGACAGAAGAGATGAAACAAAAATATACAAGCAAATATATGAGAGAAGAAGATTGGAAAAAAGTAAAACAAATAATTAAACAATCTGGAATGAATTTTTCAGAGGAAAAAGTAAGTAGGTATGACATAAACACAATACAAACAATAACAGAAGAACTAATTCAAAAAACAATAAATGAAAAACGACAAGAAGAAAGAAAAGAAAAAAGAAGAGAAGATATAAAGCATAAAATGGGAATTGGTATGGCACTAGGAGCAGTTGGAGCAGTTGCCGTTGCTGGTCAAATATTAGGGAATGGCAAGGAAAGTCCAGAACAAGAAATGACAGCTAGTAGGAAAGAACCAGTAATTGAGCAACAAGAGCAAAATAATGTGATAGAAGAGGAAGAAGAAAATCTAGTATTAGAAACAATTGCAGAAATGTTCAATGAGCAAAACCCAGAAACACCAATAGAAGCAAAAGAACTTGGGATTGTAAAATATACGCCAGAGCATTTAATAAAACAAGAGAACGAAGATGGAAGTATTACGTATATTAATGATATAAAAGCAACGGGAGAGAATTTAGCAGAAAATCAGAAATTTATCTATCAATCAGCAGGAATAGAGAATAAGGAAGAAACTTATCGTGCAGATAAATTTTATACAGTAGTGAATAAAAAAGATAAAACGATTATTGTAACATTAGCTGATATTAATGATTATATAGAGAAAGTAGAAACACCTTTTGTACAAGTAAGAAAAGAAAATGAAAGAAATCAGGAATATGTAGCAACGGATAAAGATTTTCATCTTAATTTAGACGGAATAGAAGGAGCTAACATTTATATAGATTTAGCGCATAAATATGAAGAAATAGAAACAGAACTAGAAAAAGAAAAAACGGAAAATCAAAATTTAGTGGCAATGAAAGAGGAAGAAGAAAGATAACACGAAAAAAATGAAAAATGCATAAAATTACCACTCTTTGCAAAGAATATGTGTAAAACATAAAAAAGCAAGGAGTGGGATTTTTTTGAAAATAAATAAAGTATTAAAAATAAATGGCACGCTATTAGACAAAAATCAATTAGAAAACCACTTACAAAAAATAGCTTCTAATCATAATTTAAGGAATCAATCGCAAAAAGACACTTATCCAGTGCCACAAATGTTAGAAAACTATAAAATTATAGAGCAAGTATATCATTTATTAAATGAGCATTTAAAGTTAGGAATTAGTATACACCCAGCAGGAGAATGGCTTTTAGACAATTTATATATCATCGAAGAAGCAGTTAAACAAATTGAAAAAGAACTAACCCTAAAAAAATATACTAATTTTGTAGGAGTAGCTAATGGTACGTATAAGGGATTTGCTAGAATTTATGTGTTAGCCTCTGAAATTGTAGCTTATACAGATAATAGAATTGAAAGAAAAGAGCTCGAAGACTATTTAGCAAGTTATCAAACCAAAAAGACACTGAGTATGGAAGAAATATGGAATATTGGCATGTTTCTTCAGATTGCTATCATTGAGAATATTCGAGAGATAGCAGAAAAGATATATAGTTGTCAAATCCAAAAATATAGAGCAGAGAGCATAGTAGAAAGACTCGTAGAAAATAAAGAGAAAACAGAACAACATTTTAAAGCCAATCAGGCTAAAAAGTTAGAAAAGGATATTTACAAAGATATGAAATACCCTTTTATTGAATATATGTCTTATATCTTAAAACGATATGGGAAAAAAGGGTATAGTTATTTGAAAGCCGTAGAAGAGGCAGTAGAAATGTCAGGAAATACCGTATCAGATGTAATCAAAAAAGAACATTTTGATATGGCAGTAAGAAAAGTATCAATAGGAAACAGTATTACGAGTATTAAAAAAATACAAAGAATTAATTTTTTAGAGATATTTGAAAAAATCAATGGAGTAGAAGAAATATTAAAACAAGACCCAAGTGGAGTCTATGAAAAAATGGAAGATAAAACCAAAGAATATTATCGAACTAGAATTAAAGAAATAGCAAAGAAAACAAAAATTTCAGAAATTTATATTGCAAGGAAAGCATTAGAAATAGCAAAGCAAGCTGACATAGATAGCAAACAAGCTCATATCGGATATTATTTAATTGACAGAGGTATCAACGAATTATATGGGGTATTACAATATAAAACAAGTAGACAAATGAGCCCGAAAGATAAAACAAAAGCCTATTTATTAGGTGTAAGTATTTTAAGTGTTTTGTTGTCATTAGGAATGAGCAGTTTTATCAAAATGAATGTACTAAGCTTTCTTTTATTTTTGATACCAGCTACAGAAATTGCCATTCAAATTATTCAATATATAGCAAGCAAAGTAGTAAAACCAAAACGAATTCCTAAATTAGATTATTCACATGGAATAGATGAGCAACACAAAACAATGGTAATTATTCCAACTATTTTGAAGTCAAAGGAAAAAGTCCAAGAATTAATGAGAAAACTGGAAGTTTTTTATCTAGCCAACCAGTCAGAAAATATTTATTTTACGTTATTAGGAGATTGCCCAGAAAGTGACAAACTAGAAGAAGAAAGTGATAGAGAAGTCATACAAGAAGGAGAAAAATTAGTTGAGGTTCTAAATGCTAAATATGAGCAACCACAAGATAAGATGCCTATTTTTGGTTTCATTTATAGAAAACGTGTGTGGAACGAAAAAGAAGGTAGTTATTTAGGTTGGGAACGAAAAAGGGGAATGATAACACAATTCAACGAATATTTGTTGGGAAAAAGTAAAAATCCATTTAGGGTAAATACATTAGAGAAACAAAGGAAAGAAAAAATAAAATATGTTATTACCTTAGATGCTGATACCGATTTAGTGTTAAATTCTGCTTTTGAATTAATAGGAGCTATGGCACATATTTTAAATGAACCAGTTATAGATAGCGAGAAAAATGTAGTAGTAGATGGTTATGGAATTATGCAGCCTCGAATTGGTGTAAATTTAGATATTAGCTATAAGAGCTTATTTACTCAAATATTTGCAGGAGCAGGAGGTACAGACTGTTATACGAATGCTATATCAGATATGTATCAGGATAATTTTCAGGAAGGAATTTTTACTGGAAAAGGAATCTACGATTTAGAAGTATATAGTAAGGTATTAAAAGGGCAAATACCAGAAAATAAGGTATTAAGTCATGATTTGTTAGAAGGCTGTTACTTACGTTGTGGATTAGTATCTGATATTATGCTAATGGATGGTTATCCAACTAAATATAATAGTTTTATGAATCGATTAGCTAGATGGATTCGAGGAGATTGGCAAATCACAAAATGGTTAGGAATGCAAAGTCCTTTAAATTTACTTTCTAAATACAAAATATTTGATAATTTAAGAAGAAGCTTTTTAGAAATTAATTTAATTATAGCTATGATATATTGTTATAGCATAGGAATTTTAGAAACAAAACCAATTTATTTGGGAATTAGTAGTGTGTTGCTAGTTGCTGTTTTTCCTTATTTATTAGAACTTGTGAATCATTGTATTTTTAAGAAAGAAGGAGAAGAAAAACAAAAAACATTTACGCCTAAAATATCAGGAATAAAAGGTGCTTTTTTAAGGGGAGTTATCACAATTGGATGCTTACCCTATAAGGCTTATGTTTCTAGTAAAGCAATTTTAAAAACATTATATAGGGTAATCGTTAGTCAAAAACATCTTTTAGAATGGACTACTTCAGAAGAGGCTGAAAAACAAGCAAAGTCAGACTTAATCTCTTATTATAATCAAATGGCAGTAAATGTATTAGCTGGCATTATTATAGTTGGACTGGCTCCTATAAAAGGAAATATAGGCGGAGTTGTATTAGGAATAGGATGGATACTAACACCATTTATCATGTGGTATATCAGTAAGGAAATAGAGAAGGAAAAAGCAATTGATAAATTGAACGAGGAAGAAAAAGAGTATGTTTTAGAGATTGGAAAAAGAACATGGAATTATTTTGAAACTTATTTAACAGAAGAAAATAACTATTTAATACCAGATAATTATCAAGAAGACAGAAAAGAAAAAATAGTTCCAAGAACATCTTCTACCAATATAGGATTATCCTTGTTAGCAGTAATATCTGCCTATGACTTAAAATACATTAATTGGGAAAAGGCAATAGAACTCATAAGCAAAATAATAAACACGTTAGAAAGTTTAGAAAAATGGAATGGACACCTATACAATTGGTACAACATAAAAACAAAAGAACCATTAAATCCAAGATATGTATCAACAGTAG
>CANEFU010000066.1 GCA_947426875.1 uncultured Clostridium sp. | reverse complement strand
ATATACTTAATCTTATCTAATTGAACTTTTAAATTGTTATAAGTAGATTGTCCAATAGAGGTATCGATACCAGATTCGTAATCAAAAATCGATTTTTCGATATCTAATAATTTCATTTTTCGAAGAGAAGAAGTACCTTTATACATATAAATAGGAATATAATCAGCTTTGTCAATACTAATTTTACCATCAGTATGTTTTGTTATTCTTAAGTTTAATATAATAGAATTTCTAGTGTTTTCAGTGTTTTGGTCGCAAATAAAATTACCTAAAGCATAAATCACAAAACCATCTTTCACGGTTCCATCTTCTAAAGTAACCGTTCGTTTTTCCATAGGCTCTAAAACATGAGGATGATTTCCTAAAATAACATCTACACCATTTTGAAATAGAAAATCAGCTAGTTCTTTTTGTTCACTATTAGCAGTTGTTCTATACTCGGTTCCCCAATGCATACAAGCTACAATAATATCAGCATTTTGTTCTTTTGCCTTTTCGATATCTTTTTTCATTAAATCTTTATCGATTAAATTAACACAAAATGGTTTATCAGAAGGAACAGGAATTCCATTGGTTCCATAAGTATAATTCACAAAAGCAATCTTAATACCTTTCACATATTGAAATAAAATTTTATCTCTATCTTCTTGCGTTTGATAAGTACCTAAA
The DNA here is from genome assembly GCA_947426875.1 of uncultured Clostridium sp. Lineage (GTDB taxonomy): Bacteria > Bacillota > Clostridia > TANB77 > CAG-508 > CAG-269. The sequence goes on along the minus strand of CANEFU010000066.1, from coordinate 5,923 downwards.
TGAGAAATATTATTATCATTCAAAACATCAATGGTTCTAGAAAGGCCAGAAAATCCCATATCTAAACAATGGTTACCAGCTGTAGAAAGAACATCTAATCCAAGTTTTTTTAAACTATAAGCTAAACTATCAGGAGAATTAAAAGTTGGATAATTACTGTAGCCACGTTCTTTACCGGCAAAGCAAGTTTCTAAACTTCCGATAGCAATATCAGAAGTTTTAAGATAACGATTGATATCATGAAAAACATAAGAAAAATCATATTCATCGGTTTCTTTTATATAAGCATCCCAATATTGTGTATTGTGACACATAACATCACCAATAGCAGTCAAAGTAAAAGAAGTATCTGTTTCTTCTTTCTCTTTGTCATCTGAAACAGAACTAGCATTATTTGAGTCAGCTTGTTCTTGTTTTAAATCATAATCAATAGAGGCTAAAAACTCTTTCTGTTGTATGGTATTTGCGATATGATAAAAAATAGCAACACAAACGAATAATACAAAAAGGGTCATGACAGTAATGGACAAATATTTGAACCATTTTTTATCATAATTAAATTTATTAAATTTTTTAAAATTTCGATTTCTTCTCTTATTTCTTACCACCATAATTCTCCTTTTTCTAATAACAAATTATCACAAAAAAAATAAAAATTCAACAAAATGTATAAATTTAAACAAAAAACACATACTAATAAAAATTATTATTTTAAAACAGAACAAGAAAGGAGGGAAAACAAGTGAAAGTTATAGATAAAATTGCTTTAGTGTTAATTATAATAGGTGCTATAAATTGGGGATTAATAGGAATTTTTAATTTTAATTTGGTCAGTGCTATATTTGGAGATATGACAATTATTTCAAGAATCATTTATGGATTAGTTGGTATATCAGGAATATGGGGAATTAAATTGTTATTTGATGATTAAGAATACCCCCCTCTCTTTCCAGAAAGAGAATAAAAGAAAAAGACTCAAGCGATACTTATTGACAAGTTAGCTTGAGTTTTTCTTTATCTTTAACCGAAATCAATCTATTTTCCTTGAAAATAAGAGGAAAATAGTGTATAATGCTAACGTTAGAAAAGAAAGGAAGGAAGAGAAAAATGTTAAGTGCAAACGGCGTAACCGTAAGATTTGGAAAAAGAGTGTTATTTGAAGATGTAAATATTCGATTTGGAAAAGGAAATTGTTATGGAATCATCCGGAGCAAATGGAGCAGGGAAATCCACCTTTCTAAAAGTTTTATCAGGAGAAATAGAACCAAGTAAAGGAGATGTTAGCTTAGATAGAGGAGAAAGACTATCTGTCTTAAAACAAGACCACTTTGCTTTCGAAGAAAACTCAGTAATGGATACAGTTATCATGGGAAATAAAGAATTATATGACATTATGAAAGAAAAAGATGAGATATATAGCAAGCCGGACTTTTCAGAAGAAGATGGAATGAAAGCAGCTAAATTAGAAGAAAGATTTGCAGAGCTAGATGGATGGAATGCAGAGTCAGATGCAGCCATGTTATTAAACGATTTAGGAATTATACCAGAAAACCATTATAAACTAATGAAAGAAATTGAAGCTAGAGATAAAGTAAAAGTTTTATTAGCACAAAGTTTATTTGGAAATCCAGATGTCTTATTACTAGATGAGCCTACGAATGACTTAGACTTAAAAAGCATTAATTGGTTGCAAGACTTTTTAATGGACTTTGAAAACACAGTAATTGTTGTATCACATGATAGATATTTCCTAAACAAAGTATGTACTCATATAGCGGATGTAGACTTTGGAAAAATAAAAGTATATCCAGGAAATTACGATTTCTGGTATGAATCTAGCCAACTTGCCTTAAAACAAGCAAGAGAGCAAAACAAGAAGAAAGAAGAAAAAATCAAAGAATTGCAAGACTTTATAGCAAGATTTAGTGCCAATGCTTCCAAATCAAAACAAGCAACCTCTAGAAAGAAAACATTAGAAAAAATAGAATTAGATGAAATCAAACCATCTAACAGAAAATATCCATATGTTGACTTTAAACCAGATAGAGAGCCAGGAAGAGAAATACTACAAGTCAAAAATATATCGAAAACAGTAGAGGGAGTAAAAGTGCTAGACAAGATATCATTTGATGTAAAACAAGGGGACAAAATAGCATTTTTAGCAGATAATGAAATAGCGAAAACGGTATTATTTCAAATCATAGCAGGAGAATTAGAACCAGACGAAGGAGAACTAATATGGGGAACTACCATTACGCATAATTATTTTCCAAAAGATAACAATTATTTATTTCATACAGACGAAAATGTTACTGAATGGCTAAGAAAATACTCAAAAGACCCAGACGAAACTTATGTAAGAAGCTTCTTAGGAAGAATGTTATTTTCAGGAGACGAGGCATTAAAAGAAGCAAAAGTCTTATCAGGAGGAGAAAAAGTAAGATGTGTTCTATCCAAAATCATGTTATCAGGAGCAAATTTCTTAATATTTGACGAGCCAACGAACCACTTAGACATGGAAAGCATCACATCAGTCAATGAAGGAATGAAAAAATTCACAGGAAACATTCTATTTACATCACATGACCACGAACTAACACAAACAGTAGCCAATCGAATAATCGACATCAAAGAAAGCGGAAAAGTCATCGATAGAGAAGTAACCTATAACGAATATCTAGGAGTAGAATAATCATGAGCAAAGGGAGCGAAAAAAATGGCAAGAGTTGATAAAATTAATTATTATTTAAACATAGCAGAGACCGTAGCGGAAAGAGGGACTTGTCTTAGAAATAACTATGGGAGTATCATTGTAAAAAATGATGAAATCATATCAACGGGGTATTCAGGAGCACCCAGAGGAAGAAAAAACTGTTTAGACTTAGGTTATTGCATAAAAAGTGATATGCCAAGCGGTAAAGGTTATGACAGATGTAGGTCAGTTCATAGCGAGCAAAATGCAATGCTTAGTGCTGCCAGAAAAGATATGATAGGAGCAACCTTATATATGGTTGGCATCAATAAAAGAAATGGTGAATATGTAAAAGATAATTGGCCATGTACTTTTTGTAAAAGAATGCTAATCAATAGCCGGAATCAAAGAAGTGGTTATGAGAGATACTAAAACAGAATATCGAATTGAGCAAGTACAGGATTGGATTGAAGAAGATGATTCGTTAGAATACTAGAAAAAATGAGATAGCTGTATGAAAATATGCAAAAAAGTTATAGAAAATACATGAAAAAAACACATAAATAAATTATAAAAAGAGGACAAGAATGATAGAAAGTGAGTGATATATATTCCAAGAATAGCACGAAAATGTCTTGATACCTCTTTTTTTCATGTGATGGTACAAGGGATTAATAAAGAATTTATATTTAAAAATGATAGATATATAAATCGATATCTACAATTAGTCCGAAGAAATTTGAACCAAGAAAACCTTAAAATTATTGCATTTTGTATTATGAATAATCATGCCCATTTATTAATACAAGTAGAGAACATGGAAGAACTATCCAAATATATGCAAAAGGTGAATAGCATATATGCAAAATATTATAATTATATGGAAAAGGAAAGGGTAGGTTATGTATTTAGAGACCGATATAAAAGTGAACCTATATTAGATAAAAGGCAATTAATTCAGTGTGTTAAATATATTCATCAAAACCCACTAAAGGCAAATATGGTAAAGAATGTAGAGCAATATAAGTATTCCTCTTATCGTTTTTATAAAAATGGAGAAATAAAAAAATACAATCTATTCACAAAGGAAGAAATTGCTTATATTTGCAATATAAATATCGATAATGAATATGACTTTTTAGAGGATGAAATTATCGTAGAAAATAGAATCAATAAGTTTATTTCAGAATTTGTAAGAAAAGAAGGAATAAAAGTATTTGAAATATTTGAAAAAGATGATATACTAAAGAAGTTAATAAAATATCTAAAAGAGTCTAAGAAAATTAAATATACGGACATAATGAAAAGATTAGACATAACAAGAGGGACAATGGAAAGATTAAAAAAATAAAAAGATGATTTTTTCCTCCGTCCCCAAAATCATGAAAGGAAGATAAGAACAATGGATAAGATTATTAAAACAATAGCAGAGGAATTAAATATTAAAGCGTCACAAGTAGAAAATACAGTCAAATTAATTGATGAAGGAAATACGATTCCGTTTATTGCTAGGTATCGTAAAGAAGTAACAGGAGGACTTTCTGACGAAATATTAAGAGATTTAGGTGATAGATTAAATTACCTAAGAAACTTAGAACAAAGAAAAGAGGAAGTAGTAAAATCTATCGAAGAGCAAGGCAAATTAACAGATGAAATTTTACAAGCAGTGGCAATTGCTAAAACATTAGCAGAAGTAGAAGATATTTATAGACCTTATAAGCAAAAGAAAAAAACAAGAGCAACTGTAGCAAAAGCCAAAGGATTAGAGCCATTGGCACAAATTATCATAGAGCAAAAAGAAACAAGACCGATTGAAGAGATAGCCAAAGAATATATTAATATAGACAAATTATCAGAGGAAGACAAAAAGAACAAAGACAAAGTAGTGAATACAGCAGAAGAGGCCATTCAAGGAGCTTTAGATATCATAGCAGAAGATATCTCTGATAATGCAAAGTACAGAAAAGAAATAAAAAGGCAATGTTATCGAGAAGGCTTAATAGAAACCAAAGCAGCAAAGCCAGAAGAAAAATCAAACTATGAAATGTATTACGAATATAAGGAAGCCATAAAATACATTCCAAGCCATAGAATTTTAGCCATTAACCGTGGAGAAAAAGAAGATTTCTTAAAAGTGAAAATAGAAAAACCAGAAGAAAAAATAATAGCTTATATAGAAAGAGATACTATAAAAGGCGAGACACAATTTACCAATATGCTAAAAGATACCATTTTAGATAGTTTTAAACGATTAATTGAGCCATCGATTGAAAGAGAAATCCGTAGCGATTTAACGGAGAAAGCAGAAGAAAAAGCAATTAAAGTATTTGGACAAAATTCAAAACAATTGTTATTAGGAGCACCAATCAAAGGAAAAACCGTTATGGGATTTGACCCAGCTTATCGAACTGGTTGTAAAATAGCAGTTATCGATGAAACTGGTAAAGTATTAGATTATACAACAGTGTATCCAACTGAGCCACAAAACGATGTAGAAGGGGCAAAAAAGGAGTTATTAAAGCTAATTGAAAAAGATAAAATAGATATGATAGCAATTGGAAATGGAACTGCTTCAAGAGAATCTGAAATGTTTGTAGCAGAAATGATAAAAGAAGCCTCCAGACCAGTTCACTATGTAATTGTAAGCGAAGCGGGAGCATCTGTGTATTCAGCATCAAAACTTGCCACAGAAGAATATCCAGATATTAATGTATCCATAAGAGGAGCTATATCTATTGCGAGAAGATTACAAGACCCATTGGCAGAGCTTGTCAAAATAGACCCAAAGGCAATAGGAGTAGGGCAATATCAACATGATGTTAATCAAAAAAGATTAGCGGAAAGCTTAACAGGGGTAGTAGAAGATAGTGTTAATAAAGTAGGAGTAGATGTCAACACAGCAACGCCATCTTTACTATCTTACGTATCAGGAATTAACAATACCATTGCTAAAAACATTGTAAAATATAGAGATGAAAATGGAAAACTAAAAAATAGAAAGCAATTGCTAAAAGTGCCAAAACTTGGAAAAGTAGCATTTGAGCAATGTGCTGGATTTTTGAGAATATTAGATGGCGACAATCCATTAGAAATAACAGCTGTTCATCCAGAAAGTTACGAAGTAACTGAGAAATTATTAGCAAGTGTAGGATTTGATAAGCAAGATTTAAAAGACAAGGAAAAACTAGAAGAATTAAGAAACAAATTAAAAACGGTTAATGTAGCTACTAC
>CANEFU010000065.1 GCA_947426875.1 uncultured Clostridium sp. | reverse complement strand
AAATCACCTGTAATCAAAAGACATTGACGGCCATATCCTTCAATTACCTGTTTCGTATAGTTAGCATCTTCATGCTCATTTAAGTAATTAATAACAATATTAGCACCTTCTTTAGCAAATAAAACAGAAACAGCTCTACCAATACCACTATCTCCTCCAGAAATAATAACCACTTTATCTTGCAATTTACCACTAGGAATGTAATTAGGATTATCAAAGATAGGTGTGGGAGTCATGATGTGCTCTATACCAGGTTGAAAGTTTTGATGTTGTCTGGGAAAGGTAAGTGGGATTTTTAGATTTTCATCTTTAAAACCAATGTAGGGGTATTCAGGATAATTAAAATAAATGAGAACCATCTCCTTTTTAATCAATTTCTATATAGTATAGTCAGAGATAGGAAAAATATGTGTAAAATCTAAATAAATGAAAAAAACGATGTTAAAAAACATCGTCAGAAATAATAAGAGCCACCTGGCTTAACTGGGTCTCCAGGCTTGACTTCTTCTCCATCTAATTTCAAATACCCATCAGAAACACCTGGATAAGTGACCCCGAAATGAGTTTCTCCGAAAACCAGTATAGAATCCATTGTTACCCACTATATCATAAAAATCTATAATAGATAGAACATCATCATTCCATATTGAATTTAATGGAACCGTATATTCTCCAGTTTTTCCTGTCCATGAGCCGTAAAGAGTAAACGTTATCGTATTATTCCCTTCAACCCACAAATCAGAAATATCGATACTATTTCCTTTTTTACTTTGTACACTTTCTGTATTTTCTTCGACGGTATTTCCTGTTATTTTTGCTACTGCTGCTATTACATCCTGGTTTGTATAACTAGTTGTTTTTTCATCAAAATTCCCCATGATTTCTAGTTTGATTTGTTCTTTTGTGTCCACGATATCAGTCTGTTTTTCTGCTTTATTTGCTTTTACTAATAATCCGTTTTCTCCTGTTAATGTTGCAATACTTATACCTGCTAGAATGAGTAAAATAATAATGGTTATGACTAATGCTATAAGTGTGATACCTTTGTTTTTCTCAGTTTTTTTCATTTTTTCCTCCTTGGTTTTAAATAATAAATTATTTTATATTCAAATTATACGTTAGCTATTTTTATTTTGAAAGGTTTTATAGGAAATTGATTATATACAAAATAACATAACCTTGATTTTAGCAAAAGTGATAGGGGAGGTATTTATTAAATTATAAATTAGTAGTTTTATTGTTTCAGAAAAGTAAAAATCCTAGTTATTTTTTAGTAACTAGGATTTCTATTATAATTTTAATTGATAAATGGTATCAATTAATTCTTTTGATTTCTCTTTTAATTTTTGTTTATCCTTCAAAAGCTCTTTTTCAGAATAAAAAGGTTTACCAAAAACCACGTCTACCTTTGAAAACAACTTAGGTCTTCTTGTAATGTAAACAGGAATAATAGGAATACCTACTTGTGCACTAATGAAAACAGCACCATTTCGAATTCGTTTACCAATCTCTTGCTCTGTCTTTAAAACACCACCTTCTGGAAAAATTAGAAGTTGACGAGGTTCGTCTGTTTCAAATATGGTTAAAGAATAAAATAAACTTTTAGGGTCTTTTTTGCCTCTGTCTACCGGGAAAACATGATAATGTTTTAAAATTTTAGCTACCAGTTTATGTTTAAAAAGTTCAGCTTTAGCCATAATATATAAATGATGAGAAGCTGGATAAATAAAGAAAGGGTCAAGATTATAAGAGTGATTTGGACAAATTAAACATTGTTGGACACCTTCTAAATTCTCTAAACCAGTATAGGTAACCTGATATAAAAAATGACAAAAAAATAAATCAATTAATTTTTTCATTGTCATAGGAATAACACCTCTTTATTTTTTTTAATTATATAGATAAAAAATGAAAAAGTCAATTTTAAGTAACGATTCAGAGCACTTATGTTTTCTTAATAAAAGTTTATCTATTTTAAATTCAGCATAAACATTGAAAAAAACGGATAAATATGGTAATATAAAAGCGTTCCTATTGAAACAGGCAATGGGTAGGGACAAGGGAGAAAAAGATGAATACAATAATAGGAGAACTTGGTAAATCAACGAAATTTATGGATTTACTAAAACAAATCGAAAATAAAACAAGTCCGATAGCAATATCGGGCTTAACTGACTTAGGGATGCTTCAAATAGGAGTAGCCCTACATGAGTTTGGAAAAAAGCCGATAGGTATTATCACTTATAATGAAATTCAGGCAAAAAAACTATATGAAGACATTCACTATTTTACAGACAATGTTGTCTTATTTCCCAAAAAAGAAATTGTAACCTATGACTATATAGCAGAAAGTAAAGAATTGCCATATAAAAGAATAGAAGCATTAAACGAAATCAAAGCTAGAAAAAATCTAATAGTAGTAACTACGATAGAAGCTATTTTACAAAAGTTGCCGAGTCAGAAATCTTTATATGGAAATCAACTAAGTTTTAAAATAGGAGATATGTGCAATTTAGAAAAAATCAAACAAAAATTAGTAAAATTAGGCTATGTAAGATGTGATTTAATTGAGGGAAGAGGGCAATTTTCAATTCGTGGTGGAATTGTAGACATAGCAAACAATGAAACAACAGGAATTAGAATTGAATTTTGGGGAGACGAAGTAGATTCTATTCGAAATTTCAACATCACAAGTCAAAGGTCAATTAACACATTAGAAAAAGTTAATGTTTATCCAGCCCATGAATATGTTCTAGAAAGTTCAATAGAAAGTATCTGTCAAAAGATAGAGAAAATAGAGGTTAATGCGAAACAAAGAGAAATTTTGCAAGAAGACATCGAACAAATAAAAGCAGGAAACTATATTAGCAAAATAGATAAATATTTTGATTGTTTTTATGAAGAACAAGAAACTATATTAGACTATTTATCTAGTAATTATGGTATATTTTTAGACGAAGTTGGAAAAATAAAACAAAGAGCTACCAATATTGCCATAGATAACAAAAATTTAATCAAAGCATTAGTAGAAAAAGAAAAAATCATACCAGATTCGATTGCTAATTTACAAACATATGAAAACATAGAAGAAAAATTGGAAAAAAGACAGATAGTATATATTGAAAAACAAGATGCATCCAATCAATTAGCAACTGAAAAATATAAGTTTGAATATAGAGAAGTAAACTACTATAAAAGTGAAATCGAGAATTTAATAGAAGATTTACAAAAAGCAACCCAGCAAAAGAAAAAAATCTATATGTTGGTTTCAACAAAAGAAAAAGCAAAGAAATTACAAAGTCTGTTAAACGAGAAAGAAATCATTAATAAAATAGAAGAAAAACTAAATCAAACGATTATTGTAAAAGCAAATGAAGCAATTGTAACGATTAGCATTGGAAGATTATCAGCAGGATTTGAATCTTATGACTTAAAACAACTTGTTATTGTAGCGGATGATTTAATAGATGGTGAAAAAAGAAAGAGAAAAATAACGAACACAGACTTTAAAGAAGGCGAAAAGATTGTATTTGCTGATTTGAAAATAGGCGATTATGTTGTTCATAGAAGATATGGAATAGGAATTTATATTGGTGTCAATACCATAAAAGCAGATGGAACCATAAAAGATTATATCAAAATAAAATATAAAAATGATGATATTTTATATATACCAACGAATGACCTGGATTCCATTCGTAAATACATTGGAGGAGATGCTATTCAGCCGAAAATTAACCGTTTAGGCAGTAAAGAATGGGAAAATACCAAAACTAAAGTAAAAAATAATTTAAGAGAAGTAGCAAAAGAATTAATCGAGTTATATGCTAAAAGGGAAAAAGCACAAGGTTTTTGTTTTCATAAAGACACTCCTTGGCAAAATGAATTTGAAGCCAAATTTCCTTATCAAGAAACAGATGACCAATTACGTTGTATTGAAGAAGTTAAAAAAGATATGCAAATGTCCAAGCCAATGGACAGACTACTATGTGGTGATGTAGGATATGGAAAAACAGAGGTAGCCTTAAGAGCAGCATTCAAAGCAGTTATGGACCAAAAACAAGTAGCTTATCTAGCACCAACTACGGTTTTAGCAGAGCAACAATATCAGGAATTCAAAGAAAGAATGAAGGAATTTCCTATTAAAGTAGAAATTTTAAATCGATTTAAAAGCAAAAAATATCAAGAAGAAGTTATCAAAAAATTGAAATTAGGAGAAGTAGATATTGTTATTGGGACACACAGAATATTAAGTAAAGATGTAGAATTCAAAGATTTAGGATTACTAATTATTGATGAAGAGCATCGTTTCGGGGTAAAAGATAAGGAGAAAATCAAACAATTAAAAACAAATGTGGATGTTTTAACCATGACAGCAACACCAATACCAAGAACCATGCATATGTCAATTGTAGGAATACGAGATATGTCTGTTATTTATGAGCCACCACATAATAGAAGACCAGTACAAACTTATGTGCTAGAATATGATGTGGAAGTCATCAAAGAAGCGATAACCAAAGAATTAGAAAGAAATGGTCAAGTTTTCTATCTATTTAACAATGTAGAAGGAATACAAAAAAAGGCAGATGATATAGCAAGATTAGTACCAGAGGCAAATGTGGTCTACGCTCATGGTAAGATGACAGGAAATAAGATAGAAGAAATTATGCAAGAATTTACAGAAGGAAAGACTAATGTATTAGTTTGTACCACAATATTAGAATCTGGAATTGATATTCCTAATGCCAATACCATCATTGTTGAAAATGCAGACAGAATGGGACTAGCACAACTATATCAAATCAGAGGAAGAGTAGGAAGAGCGGATAAACAGGCATATGCTTACATAACCTACAAAAAAGACAAGTTATTAACAGAAGTAGCAGATAAAAGATTAAAAGCTATCAAAGAATTTACAGAATTTGGTTCAGGATTTAAAATAGCCTTGAGAGATTTAGAAATTAGAGGAGCTGGAAGTTTATTAGGAGAAATTCAATCTGGACACTTAGAACAAGTGGGATATGATACCTATTGCAACTTACTAGATGAAGTCGTAAAAGAAATGAGAGGAATTAAAGTAGAACCAGAAATAGAACTTCAAATCGATTTAGATGTAACCAGTTATATACCAGATGAATACATACCAGATGCCAATCAAAAAATAGAGATATACCAAAATATAGCGCTATGTCAAAACGAGCAAGATATACAAAATATCATAGATGAAATCATAGACCGTTTTGGGAATATGCCGTCAGAATTAGAAAACTTAATAGCAATTGCCAGAATCAAATACTTAGCAAAACAAAAGAAAATTAGTAAAATAGCAAATAAAAAGGGAAGTCAAAAAACAGCTGTAGTATTCACATTTGAACCAAATCAAATGCAAATGGATATCTCAGAATTAGTAAAAAAATATGCGAATAAAATTAAATTTTCAGCAAGCATGAAACCAATGATAACGTTAGAAATAGCAAATGATAACGAGCGACAAATTTTAAAGGATGTAACAGAGTTTTTAAAATAAAGGAGAAATCTATGCAAAGCATAACAAGTAAAGAAAATGAATTGATTAAACATATCAAGAAATTAAAAGACAAAAAATACAGGGATATGGCAAAAGAATATGTGATAGAAGGAATTAAATTAGTGGGAGAGGCGATACAAGAAAAAGCACCAATTAAGCAAATTATTTTATGTGATGATTGTGAAAGAAATGCAGCTATTCCGAAGGATTTAATGTATGAAATTGCAAAATACGAATGTGTTTATGTAACAGAAAAAGTCTTTCGATATTTGTCAGAAGTGCAAACACCACAAGGAATTTTAGCAGTGATAGAAAGAAATAATCAAGATACAGAAATAGATTATAGTCAAGATATTATAGTAGCACTAGACGAAATACAAGACCCTGGAAATTTGGGAACAATCCTAAGAACAGTTGATAGCATAGGATTAACACAGATATTAGTATCAAAAGGCACAGCAGATGCTTATAATCCCAAAGTGGTACGTTCTACTATGGGAGCTATATTCAGAGTGAAAATAATAGAATGTGAAGATTTAAAACAAACATTAAAGGAAGTAAAAAAGCATAAATTTAAAATTGTAGTATCTTCTTTACAAACAGAAAATTCAATTTATGATATTCCGTACCATAAGAAAGTAATTATCATTGGGAATGAAGCAAATGGAGTAGAAAAAGAAATTCAAGATATGGCAGATGAAAAAGTCAAAATTCCAATGCTTGGAAAGACGGAGAGTTTGAATGCTTCTGTGGCAGCAGGAATTATTTTGTATGAATATGTAAGACAAAAAATGAAATAGAAGAAATAAAGAAAGAAGGAATAAAAGTGAAAATACATGTTGTTATGGTAGAACCAGAAATACCACAAAACACAGGAAATATTGCAAGAACTTGTGCTGCAACAGGAGCTAAGATGCATTTAATTCATCCATTAGGGTTTGATATTTCAGAAAAAGCGGTTAAAAGAGCAGGATTAGATTATTGGGATAAAGTGGAGATAGAAGAGCATAATTCATTGGAAGAATTTTTAGAACAGTATAAACCAGAAGAAAATCATATGTTTTTTGTTACAACAAAAGGAAAACATGTTTACTCAGAGCCAGCTTATCAAGAAATGGAGGATATCTTTTTATTATTTGGAAAAGAAACCAAAGGGTTACCAGAAGAAATTTTATTAAAATATATTGACAAAACGATTCGAATTCCAATGAGAGCAACCTTGAGGTCTTTAAATCTTTCTAA
>CANEFU010000064.1 GCA_947426875.1 uncultured Clostridium sp. | reverse complement strand
AAATATATTTTTCTCTAAATTTTCTTTACTACTTTGAATTAAAATTTGAATATCAAAATTACAGGTTTTTAAAAAAATTTTATAAGAATTTAAAATAGCTTGCTTTTCTAAATCTGATTTTAAGTTATAATTAATTGGTATTACTCTTAATATTTTTACATATTTATTTTTTGTTTTTATCATTCCATTGTCTAATATTTCTTCTATGGGAATCCAACTTTGTACATCGGATTGTTTTTTTATTTTTTTCACCTCCTTATTGAAAATTATTTTACATTGTTTTACATTTATTGTCAAGAAAAACTCATCTACTAATTTCGACATTTTTCTATTTTTTATTTTTTTGAATATTTTTTTTATTTTTGTTTATACTAATTTTATAAGGTTAATAATAGTTGAGCCAAGAGTGTAAATAGATTTTTATTAGTTTATTTATATTCAGACAAAGATGTATTATGGTGTATTTTTATATTATAATATGTCGGCGATAAGAATATATTATTTGTTTGTAAGCTGTATGTGTTTTATTTTTATTCTTTTATATATGGTTAAATGATAGGTAATATATTCGAGCTAAGATTATTTTTATATCTAATTTATACTTTATGTAAGTGATTGTTACTAGTCCCTTTGGGATGAATATGGTTACTTGTGGTGTATTAATGGTCGAGCGAATGATTAATATGTTTGGTATCGGGCTTATTTATATAGCAATATATATTAGGTTTAAATATTAGATGTATTAGTTTTAGTGGAGATTATTATTGGCTTTATCATTAATGGCAGATAAAATTAATTTATCTGCCATTAAATTTTTTAAATATCTAAATTTTTTACATATTTTGCATTAGCTTGAATGAATTCTCTTCTTGGTTCTACCTCATCCCCCATTAATAAAGTAAAGATTTCATCTGCTTTAATCGCATCATCCATTGTTACTTTTACTAAGGTTCTTGTTTCTGGATTCATTGTTGTTTCCCATAATTGTTCTGGGTTCATTTCACCTAAACCTTTATATCTTTGAAGTCCCAATTGTTCTCTTGCTATTCCTTTTTCTTCTAATTCCTTATAAGCAACTTCTAAATCTTCATCTGTATAGCAATATTTATCTTCCATTCCTTTTTTAGATAATTTGTAAAGAGGTGGTTGTGCTAAATAAACATTTCCATTTTCTATTAGAGGTCTCATATATCTAAAGAAGAAAGTTAATAATAATGTTCTGATATGTGCACCATCTACATCGGCATCTGCCATGATAATAACTTTTCCATATCTTATTTTTGTTACGTCAAAGTCACTTCCGATTCCTGCACCAACAGCAAGAATAACTGGATTTAATTTATCATTTCCATAAATTTTATCTGCTCTTGATTTTTCTACATTTAACATTTTTCCCCATAATGGTAATATCGCTTGGAATTTTCTATCTCTTCCCTGTTTTGCACTTCCTCCTGCTGAATCTCCCTCTACAATATAAACTTCACATTCATCTGGATTTTTACTACTACAATCTGCTAATTTTCCTGGCAATGTAGATGTTTCTAAAGAATTCTTCTTTCTTGCCAATTCTCTTGCTTTTCTTGCAGCTTCTCTTGCTCTCGAAGCACTAATACATTTTTCTAATATAGATTTAGCTACGGCAGGATTTTCTTCTAAAAAGGTAGATAACGATTCATTTACCATACTTTGAACGACTCCAGTAACTTCACTATTTCCTAACTTTGTTTTAGTTTGTCCTTCAAATTGTGGTTCCTTTACTTTTACCGATACCACTGCAGTAATTCCTTCTCTAATATCTTCACCTTGTAAATTAGTATCTTTTTCTTTTAAAATATTATGACTTCTTGCATAATCATTAAATACTTTTGTTAAAGACCTTTTGAAACCTTCTAAGTGAGTTCCTCCTTCAATTGTATTAATATTGTTAACAAACGTATAAATATTTTCAGAGTAACTTGAAGTATATTGAATCGCTATTTCTACTGGTACTTCCCCATCTTTTTCAACATAAATTGGTGATTTATGCAATTTATCTTTATTTTTATTTAAAAATTCTACAAAGGAAATTAATCCACCTTCAAAACAAAATTCTGCTTTTTTAGGAGTTTCTTCTCTTTTATCTTCAAGAGTAATTTTTAGTCCTTTTGTTAAAAAGGCAATTTCTCTAAATCTTTTTTCTAATACTTCGTATTCGTATTCTACTGTTTCAAATATAGTATTATCGGCTAAAAATCTAACCTTGGTTCCTGTTCCTTCTGCTTTTCCTATCTTTTCTAATTTTTGAACAGTCTTTCCTTTTTCAAATTTCATCTGATATAAAGTACCATCTCTTTTTATTGTTACTTCTGTCCATTCAGATAAAGCATTAACAACAGAAGCACCTACTCCATGAAGTCCACCAGATACTTTATATCCACTATCTCCACCAAATTTTCCTCCAGCATGCAATACGGTATATACGGTTTCTGCTGTTGATATCTTGGTTTTTGGATGTATTTCTACTGGAATACCTCTTCCGTTATCTTCCACACTTATAATATTTCCTGGCTCTATGATAACATTGATTTCTTTACAATATCCTGCTAAAGCTTCATCTACTCCATTATCTACTATTTCATATACTAAATGATGAAGTCCTCTTACTGATGTGCTTCCTATATACATACCTGGTCTTTTTCTTACAGCCTCTAAGCCTTCTAATACTTGAATTTGCTCAGCTCCATATTTATGCTCATATTTTTCCATTTTAACCTTCTCCTTTTACTCTTTTTTTGTTTTTCCTTCTTTCACATTATATATTAAAATTTTTTTATTTTCAACATTTATTTTTTCAGTACAAGTTATAATAACTTGTGTATTTTTTATTTTTGCTAAAAAACTTTTTATTCTTGTTTCATCCAACTCAGACATAAAATCATCTAATAATAAAATTGGTTCTTCTCCTATTTCTTCTTTCACAATATTTAATTCTGATAATTTTAAAGAAAGAATTGCCGTTCTGTGTTGTCCTTGCGAGCCATATATATCTAATTGCTTCTTATTTATATATATCACAAAATCATCTCTATGTATACCTTTTGTAGTAAATCCTTTTATAATATCTAATTTTCTTCTTTCTTTTAATAATTTCAAATATTCCTCTTTTGTTTTACATTCCGATTTATATTCAATTTCTATTTCTTCTTTATAGTTCGTTATTTCAGCATGTATTTTTTTTATTTTTTCCTGCATTTTTCTTATAAATTCTTCTCTATATTGATAGATAATAATAGCATGTTCAACAAGCTTTTCATCCCATATATCTAATAAATTTTCATCTTTCTTTTCTTCTTTTATTTGTCTTAAATAATTATTTCTTTGCTCTATCGTTTTTAAATATAAATTTAAATGATACATATAATTAGGTTTTAATTGACTAATCATCATATCTAAAAATTTTCTTCTATTTTGTGGACCACCTTTTAATATGTTAATATCATCTGGTGTAAAAATAACAATATTAATTTTTCCCAATAATTCACTTAATTTTTTTATTTTTATTCCATTCATATAAATATTTTTTTTATTCGATAATTCAATTTTTATTTTTCCATCTCTATCTGATTTTTGATATTCTATTTCTACTTCTGCTCTTTCATAATTTAAATTAATTAATTCTCTATCTTTTTTAGCTCGAAAAGATTTGCCCATACTTCCTAAAAAAATAGCTTCTATAATATTCGTTTTACCTTGTGCATTTTCACCATAAAATAAATTAATATCTTTTTCTAACTCAATTTCTTCTTGAATGTAATTCCTAAAATTACTTATTTTTATTTTATTTATCCACATATTATTCTCCACTTGTGCATTATTTTTTCTAATTTATTCTAATTTTTTCTTTTTTTTTCTAATTTTTTTAATATTAAATTATATTCCTAAAAAATAAAAACCGCTTATTTTTCATTTTCGTGCGTCGCTTTTTTAATTTTTACTTTTTAATTTTTACTATATCTTAAATATCTCTTTTTTTATATTTTATTATAATTTATTATATTTTATTGTATTTTTTTATAAATATAAAAAAAACTGTTTATACCTTTTTTATTTATTTTTTTTACTTAAATTCGTTTAAATAATATTATTATAATTTTTTATCATTCAAATTCCTTGTTCTATATAACATTCTCTTTTTTTATCTTCATTTTTCTTTTTTTTACTATTTATTTCTTTTTTTCTCATACTTTTTCCACCGATAAAGAACAATTTGTGGAAAACTATTTCTTTTTATAAATTTTAAAGGTAGAATTTCTTCTACCTTTTTAATAAATTAATCTTCTTTTAATCGAATCGGTAAAATCATATAAGTATAATCATTATTTTCAATTGACTTAATTAGACATGGTGATATACTAGTTCCAAATTCAATATATACCTCTTCATCTTCAACTGCTTTCAAACTATCTAAGAAATATTTAGGATTAAACCCTGCTTCCAAATTTTTTCCTTCTGTTGATACATATAATTCTTCCTTTGCATCACCTGTTTGGTTGGTACATGAAATAATTACTTTTCCAATATCAACTTGTACTTTTACAGGATACTTCTTTTCTTTTTCAACAGAAGATGATGATATCAAACTAATTCTTTCAAAACTATTTTGAATACTATTTTTGTTTACTTTTATTCTCGTTTCCCAATTACTTGGAATCACATTTTTATAATTTAAGAACTCTCCATCTAAAATTCTTGTTACTACTTTACAATTATCCATTTCAAATAAAGCTTGATTTTTAGCCACTCCTATTTTTATTGGTTCAAATGAATCTGATATAATTTTATTGACTTCATTTAAAGTTTTTCCAGGAATAACTGCTTTAAAATTATTACTTTGTTTATTTAAATAAATTGCTCTTAATGCTAATCGAAATCCATCTACTGCTACTAATGTTAATTTATTATTCTCAATTTCAAATAAACATCCTGTAAAAATTGGTCTACTTTCTTCTGAACTTACTGCAAATATTGTTTTTCTTATCATATTTTTTAAAACACTTTGGTCAATTTCTATCGAATTTTCAATTTCTATCTTTGGAAGTTCTGGAAATTCCTCAGGATTCATCGTAGCTAATTTGTACAAAGAACCTTCACATTCTATTTCCAACAAATTTTGAGAATTTAATGAAATATAAATTTCTGTATCTGGTAATTTTCTTATAATTTCACTAAACATAATCGCATTTACTACTGTACTTCCTTGTTCTTTTACTTCACATTCCATGATATATTCAATACCTATTTCTAAATCATAGGTAGTTAATTTTATTTCATTATCATTTGTTTGAATTAGTATTCCTTCTAGTATTGGCATAGTAGTCTTTGAAGCTACACCTTTTACTACGGAATTAATAGCTTTTAGGATTTTATCCTTGTAACAAACTATTTTCATTGCACTTCCTCCTTTATATTATATATAATATTATTAGTAGTAATAGTATTAGGTCCTGTGGAAACTGTGGAAAACTATGTTGAAAGTTAGAATCCCTAGTAAAATTGATGTTTATAAGTCAGTGGAAAACTTTCAATTTTATCCACAGTTTCCAACTGGAATTGTGTAAAAATGAGATATACACATGTTATAAACAAGTTATTAACAAAGGGGTGTGGATATCCAATTTACCAGTTACGTAAGAAAAAATTGAATTACATTTTCACAAACAATCATTTTTCAAACACAAATTTCAAAAAACTTTAATCTTTCTTTTCGTTTCTATTGTTTCCCCTTTATGATAATGTTTTTCACACTATCCACAATTAACTTAGTATTATTTTTTTCTTTTATTTCTTTTTCTATTTTTTTACATCCATGCATTACAGTAGAATGGTCTCTTCCTCCAAAGTCGCTTCCTATCTGAGGATAAGACATATTAGCAATTTCTCTACATAGATACATAGCAATCTGTCTTGGAAAAGCAATATCATTAGAACGTTTATTGCCAGATAAGTCATCTTTATTAATACTAAAATATTTGGCTACCGTTTCTTTAATGAAATCACAAGATATTACTTTTTCACTTTCATATTTAAATTCATTTATAATTTTTTCAGCTAATTCAATGGTAATAGGACTATGTGTTAAAGAAGCTCTTGCTACTACTTTATTAAAAACACCTTCCAACTCTCTAATATTAGAATCTATTTTATTGGCTATATTAGAAAGAATATAATCATCAATAATTACTTTTTCATCTTGAGCTTTTTTTCTTAAAATAGCAAAACGCGTTTCATAATCTGGACAAGAAATATCTGCTAGTAAGCCCCATTCGAATCTTGATTTTAGCCTATCCTCTAAAAATGGAATATCTCTAGGTGGTTTATCACTAGAAAGAATAATCTGTTTTCTTTCTTCATATAACGAATTAAAAGTATGAAAAAACTCTTCTTGGATTCTCTCTTTTCCTGCTATAAATTGAATATCATCTATTAAAAGAACATCAATCGTTCTATATTTATTTCTGAAAATCTCATTTTTATTATCTTTAATCGCATTTATTAATTGATTAGTGAATTTCTCAGAAGTAACATACAAAACATTACAATTTCTATTATTTTCTAAAATTCTATTACCAATAGCATGCATTAAGTGAGTTTTTCCTAATCCTACTCCCCCATATAAAAACAAAGGATTGTAAGCTTCTCCAGGCTCATCACCAATAGCCAAAGCAGCAGCATGTGCTAATTTATTATTATCCCCTACTACGAAAGTTTCAAAAGTATATTTTGGATTCAACGTAGATTTATTG
>CANEFU010000063.1 GCA_947426875.1 uncultured Clostridium sp. | reverse complement strand
GAAATGGAAAATAGAAATCCTATTAATTGTAGAGAAAGTCCTAAATTTAGCCAGTATTTTAATACTTTATGGAAGGAGCTTGGTGTGGATGAATAAATTAATGATATCAAAAGAAAGAAAACAATATTTAAAAAATATAAAATATAAAAAATATCTAGTATTCTTAACACAAATAGCTATACTAGTTGGATTTCTTGCTGTCTGGGAGATACTAGCAAATCAAAAAATAATAGATAGTTTTATCATGAGCCAGCCAAGTAGAATATGGAACACTTTTATGAATTTAAGCTCAAATGATTTGATGAGACATATTGGTGTTACTGTATATGAAACAGTAGTTGGATTTCTATTAGGAACAGGATTAGGTATCATAATTGCTATTATTTTATGGTGGTCAGATTTTCTATCCAAAGTGGCAGAACCATATTTAGTAGTATTAAATAGTCTGCCTAAAGTAGCCTTAGGACCAGTCATTATCATATGGGTAGGGGCAGGAACACCAGCTATCGTAGTAATGGCAGTAGCTATCTCTTTAATTGTTACGATTCTTGAAAACCTAAATGGTTTTTTAAAAACAGATAAAGAAGTCATTAAAATGGCAAGAACCTTTAAGGCAAGTAAATGGCAAATACTGACTAAAATTATTATACCAGCTAATTTATCTACCTTTATTAACTCTTTAAA
This sequence comes from uncultured Clostridium sp., assembly GCA_947426875.1. GTDB lineage: Bacteria > Bacillota > Clostridia > TANB77 > CAG-508 > CAG-269. The sequence goes on along the minus strand of CANEFU010000063.1, from coordinate 6,136 downwards.
AGTCAATATAGGACTTTCATTAGTAGGAGTTATATCAGGAGAATTCTTAGTATCAAAGGCAGGACTTGGCTATCTAATTGTATATGGAGGGCAAGTATTTAAATTAGATTTAGTTATGACGAGTGTGATTATATTAGGCATTGTGGCCGGTATTATGTATGCAGCAGTACTATTATTAGAAAAATTTATCCTACATTCAAAAAAATTTAAATAAAGATTTGCTGACAAAGGATGATTGGGAGGGGAGGAGGATGATTTTGGGGACGGAGGAAAAAATCATCGTTGTTATTTACAACTAATATTCATTTTGTCTTTCATAAAACAATGATTTTTTCCTCCGTCCCCAAAATCATCCTCTTCCCCAAGTCAGCATCATAAAAAGGAGGAAAGACTTTGAAGAAGAAAGTTATTATAAGCATAATTGTTTTAGCTGTGTTATTTAGCATAGTAGGAATTGTTATTAATCAAAAAAATAAAAATCATCAAGAATTAAAAACTATTAAAGTTAATGAAGTAACGCGTTCTGTATTTTACGCACCACAATATGTGGCTATCAATAATGGATATTTTAAAGAAAACGGAATGGATATAGAGTTAACAACAGGACAGGGAGCAGATGCTGTTATGACAGCAGTTTTAGCAGAACAATGTGATATTGGATTTGCAGGACCAGAAGCATCTATCTATGTCTATAATGAAGGAAAAGAAGATTATTGCCAAGTATTTGCACAAATGACCAAAAAAGATGGTTCCTTTTTAGTAGCAAGAAATCAAACTGATAATTTTAATTGGCAAGATTTGAAAGGGAAAACCGTCATACCAGGAAGAAAAGGCGGGGTACCCTATATGACACTAGAATATGTACTTAAGAAAAATGGAATAGACCCACAAAAAGACACAACATTAGATGACAGTATTAAATTTGACCTAATGGCAGGGGCTTTTGCAAGTGGAAATGCGGACTATGTTACCTTATTTGAACCAACAGCATCCTTAACGCAAAACGAAGGAAAAGGATATGTAGTAGCATCTGTAGGAGAAGCAGCTGGAGAAATTCCATACACGGCTTATTTTACAAAGAAAAGCTATATAGAAAACAATGAAGAAACCATTCAAAAATTTACCAATGCAATTTACAAAGGACAACAATGGGTAAAAGAACATAGTGCAAAAGAAATAGCAGAAGCAATACAAAGCTTTTTCCCAGATACCGATGTAGAATTATTAGCAACGGTATTACAAAATTATAAAAACATAGATGCTTGGAATGATACACCTGTATTAAAAGAAGAAGTCTATCATCGATTAGAAGAAGTAATGACAATGGCAGGAGAACTAAAAGAAAAAGCACCTTATGAAAAAATTATCAATAACGAATATGCAGAAAAAGCAATAAAATAAGGATTTGGGGGCCGTCCCCAAATCCTTATTTTAACTATACTGCAACAGTTGAATAAAATTTTACATATTAATTCCAAAAACATATTGACAAATAGAACTCATGATGTTATATTTACTTATGAAAAGGAAGTGATAGTATGGAAATTGATTATAAAATAATAGGAGAAAGAATAAGAGATGCTAGAAGAGGAAGAGGATGGTCTCAAGAAAGATTATCTGAGGAAATTGATGTGGCAACAGCTTATATAAGTAGAATAGAAAGAGGTTCTTCGCAAGTAAACCTAAAGAGATTAGCACAAATTAGCAAAGCGTTGGGAACAAGTTTAGAATATTTAATAGGAGGAACAATAACAGATGCACCCAATTATTTAGATAAAGAGTTATATGAAACATTGCTTAACTGTACACCTGCAAAACAACGTTTGATTTATAATATAGCTAAAATAGTATCTGGTGCGAAATTTGTATAAAAAAGAAGTCTTTACAAAAAAGCAAAAATAGTATAAACTTAGGCTTAGGTGATAATAAATGTATTTAAAAAGATTAGAATTACAAGGCTTCAAATCATTTGCAGATAAAACCGTACTAGAATTCAGACCAGGAATAACAGGAGTAATAGGACCAAACGGTTCAGGAAAAAGTAATATATCAGACAGTATTAGATGGGTACTTGGAGAGCAAAGCATGAAATCATTAAGAGGAGCGAAATCCTTAGACATCATATTTGCAGGAACGCAAAATAGGAAATCTTTAGGATTTGCAGAAGCTTCTTTAGTATTTGAAAATAGTGATGGGGGCTTGCCAATTGAATATACAGAAGTAACAGTAACCAGAAAAATATACCGAAGCGGGGAAACAGGATATTTTATCAACAAAGTACCATGTAGGTTAAAAGATGTATTAGAATTATTTATGGATACAGGAATTGGAAAAGACGGATACTCTATTATTGGACAAGGTAAAATTGATGAAATATTAAGTAACAAATCGGAAGATAGAAGACACATTTTTGAAGAAGCAGCGGGGATTGTAAAATATAGAGTAAGAAAAGCTGAAAGTGAAAAAAAATTAGAGCATACAAAATTAAATCTACTTAGAATTAATGACATCTTAGCAGAAATAGAAAGTAATATAGAGCCACTAAAGGCACAATCTGAAAAAGCAAAAAAATATCTAAACTTAAAAGAAGAATTAAAAAGCATAGAAATAGGATTATTTTTATACAATATTGAAAAATATAAAGCTAGTTTAGAAGAAATTGTAAAGGATGAAGAGATTTATACGACACAGTGTAAAGAAGAGGAAGAAAAGTTAGAAAGAATTAAAAATTTAAAAGAAGAATTAAAAATACAAATAGATAGTATAACAAACCAGATAGAAGAGATGTCAAATCTAGGTTTTGCTAGTCAAAAAGAAATTGAAATGCTGAATTCAGATATCAATGTAGCGACTACAAGAATTCATAATAATACCGAAAATAAGGAAAGATTTGAAAAAGAAATTGAAGAAGCAAAAAGAAGAGAAAAGAACAAATTTAAAACAAAACAAAGAGAAATTTGAAAAAGAGCTACAAGAAAAAGAAGAAGAACTTGCCGAAATAACGAAAAAACTATCTGCTAAAGAATTAGAAATAGAAGGTTATAAGGCACAAGTAGAAAAAAATACAGATAAAAAGTATGAATTGCAGGCAGACAGCCATACACAAGATATTAACTATGAAAATGACCAAAAAAGACAAAATCAAATTAAAAACGAAATAGTAAATTATATTTCAGAGTTAGATAGTACTAGACTTCAAAAAGAAGAAATAGCAAAAGGTTTCTATGAAATCGATAGTAAAAGAAATAAAGTAGTAAAGGCAATGGAAGAGATTAATCACATAAAAGAGGAAGCAGACAAGAAAATTGACCAATATCAAAATACGATTCATAACTATCAAAGTGAAATGAGAATAAAAGAATCAAAATTAAAATTTCTAATGGAAACTGAGAAAGAAAAAGAAGGTTACATTAAAAGTGTAAAATCACTTTTAAAAGACTGTGAAACAATAAAGGAATTAGGAAAAGGAATGCATGGCGTATTGGCTAATGTCATTGAAGTACCAGAATCCTATCAAACAGCAATTGAAATGTGTTTAGGAGCAAGTCTACAAAATATTGTAACAGAAACGGAAGAAGATGCTAAAAAACTGGTAGAGCATCTAAGAAAAAATAATTTAGGAAGAGCTTCTTTTTTACCAATTGCCTCTGTAAAAGGGAAAAAATTAGATAAAATCAAAGGAAATGAAAAAGGATTAATAGGAATTGCCTCAGACTTAATTAAATTCAACAAAAAATATGAATCAATAGTAATTAGTTTACTAGGAAGAACCGTCATTGTAGATAATATGGATACAGCTATTAAAGTAGCAAAACAAAATGGTTATTCCTTCCGCATTATAACCGTAGAAGGAGATGTTATAAATGCTTCTGGAAGTATTACAGGAGGTTCAGTTGCAAAGAAAACGGTTAATATTTTGGGAAGAGGAAGAGAAATTGAAAAGCTAGAAAAAGATATCAAAAATTTAAAAGTAAAAATTGAAAAACTAGAAAAAGAAAAACAAGAATATGAGGAATCCACACAAGATACCTTAGAAAATGCAACTAGTTTAGAAAGAGAATTACAAGAAATTGATATTACTTATGCAACAGAAAAGCAGAAAGTGGTAGCGATTGACGAAAACATTGCCAAAATAGAAACTCGATTAAACAAATTGAAAGAAGAGCAAGAGAGCTTAGAAAAACAAAAACAAGAGGCGATGGAAAACAAAGAAAAAATTAAGCAAGAAATGCAGGAATTAACAGAAGAAACAGAAAAGCTAACCAAAATTATTTCAGAATTTGCAGAACTAAATAAAGATAATCAAAAACAAGTAGATGATTTGAATTTTGATATTACCAACTTAAAAATATCTGTATCTTCTTTTGATGAAAGTGAAGCCTCTATAGAGGAAATTCAGGAAAGAATTGACATGGAAATGGAAAGTGCGAATAAAAGCATTGAAAACAAAAAAAATCAAATTGAGCAAATTACACATGATAACTTTGAATTGGAAAATTCTATTAAAGAAATCAATGATAAAATAGCAAAAATCAAAGAAGAAGTACAAAATAGCGGGACTAAAATTGAAGAACTAAAGAAAACAAGGATAGACAAAAATGAGAAATTGTCAAAACAAGAAGAGGAAATTAGTAGTAAGTTTAATATCATAGAAGAATTAAAAGCTCAAATTGTAAAAATAGATGTCAAGAAAACAAAGTTAGAAGAAGATATCAATAGTATTATTAACAAAATGTGGGAAGAATATGAATTAACACCGAATACAGTAGGAGAGTATAAGAAGCCAGACAATGTAGCGGTAACCCAAAAAAGAGTAAATCATTTAAGAGCAGAAATCAGAGAATTGGGAAGCGTTAATGTAGATGCTATTGAAGAGTATAAAACGATGAGAGAAAGATATGACTTCATGTGTGAGCAAAGAGTTGATTTAGAAGATACCATGACGAAATTAAGAAACATTATTGCAGATATGACCAAAACAATGAAAGAGCAATTCAAAACAAAATTTGAAATTATCAATAAGAATTTTGAAGAAGTATTTAGAGAACTATTTGGTGGAGGAAATGCCTCTCTAAAATTAGAAGACGAAGAAAACATATTAGAATGTGGAATTGATATAGCGGTGCAACCACCAGGAAAGAAACTACAAAATATGATGTTGTTATCAGGAGGGGAAAAAGCTTTTACAGCGATTGCATTACTATTTGCTATTTTAAAAATTAATCCAGCACCATTTTGTGTGTTAGATGAAATTGAAGCGGCATTAGATGATGTCAATGTATACCGATTTGCTGAATATTTAAAGAAATTTTCAAAAGATACACAATTCTTAGTAATAACTCATAGAAAAGGAACAATGGAAGCAGCTGATACAGTATATGGTGTAACAATGGAGGAAAATGGTATTTCCAAATTATTGTCTATGAAACTAAATAGAGATTAGAAGAAAACAGGCGGAACATCAACGTTTAGCCTGTTCTTTTCGTTATAAAAACAGGATAAGCGTTATGTAAAAAAGATAATAGTAAAAACAGGAAAAAACATTGTAAATACTCTTGCCCCCAAATATAATGAAGAAAAACAAAAGAAGGGAAAGAAAAAATGGGGAAACAGAGAGGAATCACACTAATAGCACTAGTTATTACAATTATTGTTCTATTAATTTTAGCAGGAATTGCAATAGAAACACTACTAGGAGAAAATGGAATTATCACAAGAGCAACAAAAGCTAAAGAAGAACATAAAATAGCAGAAGCTAGAGAAAAATTATCACTAGTACTAATAGATGCAGGAATAGAAAAGAGAATCAATATAAAATACAATCAAGATGCATTTTTGGACGAATTTGTAAAAACAAATCTAGAAGGTAGCAAAATAAAAGGAGACATTGCAATTGTAGATGGATATGCCTTTAGTTTAGATAGAAGTGTTCCCAAAATAGGAGAATATATAGGAAAAGAAAAAGATTTAGTATTTCCAGAATTAAGTATAGATACACGAATGACAGATAATAATGATTCAGCAACCATCACTATAACAACAAAAGAAGATAAGAAGGGAATTCATAAAATAGAAATTATTCAAGATGGATTTGTCATAAAAGAATATACGTATGAAAACAAAAAGGAAGAAATAA
>CANEFU010000062.1 GCA_947426875.1 uncultured Clostridium sp. | reverse complement strand
CAAAATATTTAGTTAGTGGTGTAGACGTTTGGCTAAACAATCCAAGAAGACCAATGGAAGCATCTGGAACAAGTGGACAAAAGGCTTCTGTTAATGGTGTTATCAACTTTAGTGTTTTAGATGGATGGTGGGCAGAAGGATATACACAAGATAATGGATGGACAATTGGAAGCAATGCAGAATATGATTCTTATGAAGCACAAGACATGGCAGATAGTCAAAGTATGTATCGTACTTTAGAAGAAAAAATCATACCAACTTATTATGAAAAAGACAAAAATGGACTATCCAAGAAGTGGTTAGAGTTAATGAAAAATTCTATTATTACCACAGGAGGAAAATATAGTACAGCTAGAATGTTAGTAGATTATACCAATAATTTATACATACCATTATGTAACTTGACGAAAAAATATTATTCTGATGTTGATAATGTAGCAACCTATAATTCATGGAAAAAAGATTTATACATGAATTGGAAAGATATTAAAATAACACAAGTTAATAACCTAGATAACATTACAATAGATGCAGGAAACAATATTGAGGTTGCATGTGAAGTAGAATTACCAAATATCAATGTAGAAAATATCACAATGGAAGTCTATTATGGAAAAATTCTAGAAAATGGGGTAGTAGAAGATGTTAGCATTATCCCAATGAAACTAGAAGATGAAGACGAAGAACAGAAAAAATACTATTTTACAGCAAAAATTGAATTAACAACAGGTGGAAATTATGGATACACATTTAGAGTTATGCCAAAACATGAAATGTTATTAGAACCAGCTAATTTAGATTTAGTAAAATGGATTACAAAATGATTTTGGGGACGGAGGAAAAAATCATTTTACATAGTTAACAATAAGAAGTAAAAAGAAATAGGAATTTTATTAAGTTAAGTAACAGCTTAATATAAATTCTTATTTCTTTTTATTATTGCTAAGAACAACTTCTAAGGATGATTTTTTCCTCCGTCCCCAAAATCTTTTTTCTTAATGGCAATTGACTTCATATAAGTAGAGTGGTATAATCGAACTGGAAAAATGAAAGCGACAATATGGAGCAAAAAATATAGGATAAAAAGGAGAAAAAGAATATGGCTGTAAAGATGATTGTTGGTCTTCAATATGGAGATGAAGGAAAAGGAAGAGCTGTTCATTATGAGGCAAAAAATGCTTCCATTGTAATAAGAGCAACAGGAGGAAGCAATGCAGGTCATACCGTAGTAGCTAATGGTAAAAAATATGCGATGCATTTATTACCATCAGCCATTATTAGACCAGAAGTTCTTTCTGTAGTTGGACCAGGAGTGGTTGCTGACCTTGAAGTGCTAGCAGAAGAAATACAACAAATGAAAGTTGCTGGTGTGAAAGTAGATAGAGATAACTTTGTAGTAAGTGAAAGAACACATATTACATTTCCACATCATAAACAATTAGACAGATTATATGAGATGTTAAAAACTGAAAAAGTTGGAACAACAGGAAGAGGAGTTGGAACAACTTATGAAGAAAAAGCAAGACGTACTAATTTAAGAATGCATGATTTATTCTTAGAAGAAGCAGGGTTAAAAAACAAAATTTCAGAAAATCTTAAAGTATACAATGTTTTAGTAGCAGAAGCTAACAAGTTAATAGAAAAAGGCGTATACCAAGAAGAAAAATTCCCTTCTATTACAGCAGATGAGGAATATGAATATTGCATGAAATACAAAGAAATTTTAAAAGAATTTATTGCAGATATTCATCCAATATTAGACCAAGCAATTGAAAAAGATGAATTAATTATTATTGAAGGAGCACAATCTTTCTGGTTAGACAATGACCATGGAGATTACCCTATGACAACATCTTCTAATCCAAATGCAAGTGGAACAGCTTCAGCAGCTGGAATAGGACCTACTTTAGTAAATGAAGTAATTGGTGTAATTAAAGCCTATACATCAAGAGTAGGAAATGGACCATTTGTTACGGAACAAAAAAATGAAATGGGAGATGCTATTCGTGAATGGGGACATGAATACGGAACAACAACAGGTAGACCAAGAAGAATTGGTTGGCTAGATTTAGTTATGATAAAGCATACCAAAAATACAAGTGGATTAACTTCTTTATGTGTAAACCATTTAGACACGATGGGAAAAGCAGATAAAATCAATGTATGTGTTGGTTACCAATATAAAGGAGAAACAATAAAACATGTTCCGCTTGATAAGGAGAACTGTGAGCCAATCTACCAAGAATTAAAAGGTGGTTGGAGTACAGAGGGAGCAACAACATTTGAAGAACTTCCAAAAGAAGCACAAGATTACATTCGTTTTATTGAAGAATATACAGGAGTACCTGTAAAATATATTGGTGTAGGTGCTGATGAGAAAAGAACAATTATTAAATAAAAAATAAGAGAAAGAGATGGAAAAAAGCATATTTCCATCTCTTTAAACTATTATAAAACAGCACCTAAAACCAAGATTCCTAAATTATCACGGTAGATTTCATCAAACTGGGAAATCGGTAAGGGATTTTGGCCAATACCAGCTTCAATCGTATAGCCTGGTCTATTATATGTCTGAATAAACCAATCTTTATAACCAGCGAAGCTAGAGTTGTAAGGCGTTTTGGCTAGAACATAGCCACTTGCTTCAGCAAATTGCTCACCAATAGCTTGACTATTTGGTGGATTAAAGTCTTGAAATTGCCAATAGATTTCTTGCCCTTGTGTATGATAAGCTATTACGAGTCTAAAATCATGCAACAAAGTGAAATTATAAATGGCTAGAGCTTCTGGCTCTGTTAAAGGACCATATCCTACAAAATCTCTAGGGCTAGGACCGAGTAAAGCCTTGTGCATATTTTATTCTTTTTGCGTTTTCCCATCCGTGCAGGAAATTGCAAATTTAAATCCACACCATTTATATTTGCTTTCCATCCATCTGGAAAAGGAATAGTGGCAAATTGATTAGCTATATGTAAAGCTTTTTGATAACTAGGAGAGCTAACAACAAGATTACCAGTCACTAAATCAACGCCATCTGGGTTTACCATAGGCATGATATAAATTGAGGTAGAATTAAAAAGACTACGAATCGAATAGCCATAAAGATTAGAACGATTAACATAGGCTCTACAGTAATCCTCCACGAATTTCATTAAAACAGGAGTCGTAATCCATTCATTTGCATGAATAGAAGCAGAATAAAATACCTTTTTTGGACCACGACCTAATTTGACTACATAAATAGGCTTTCCTAAAACACTATTGCCAACAGTTTGCACATTTAGAAAAGGATAGGTTCTTAGTAGTAAACTTAAATTTTGCCTAAGAATATCACTATTATAAGAAATATTGGTAGAAACGATGGGCATAATAATCAACCTTTCAAAAAATATTTATATATTGTATGCACAATAGAAAATATGTTGACAGTCAATGATAAAAATGATAGATTAAAATTAGAATTAATATTTTAATCGAAAAGGAATGTTATTATGTATTTTAATGAAGAAAATGATTATATTATGAAAGCAAAAAAAAGATAAGCTTTGTTTGACCAGTAATATAAATCAAATAAGAAAAGATTTAATAGGTTTATTAATAGTATTTATATTTGCAACAATTATAATAGGTATAGCAATACCTTCTAGGAATTTGATAATGCTACTAATTATAGCTGAATTACTAGTACTTTTTATGGTGTATAAAAGGTATTCTTGGAAACTAATTATTGAAAATGGAAGCTTATATGTTAGCCATGGAAATAAAAAATATGTAATTAACATTAAGAATATAATAAATGTAAAGAAATTTTTATTTGATTCAACTTCATATTATCAGGATAAATTAAGCGTACGAGCTAAAACACGAGATAGTTTTATAAAATTAGCGTATTTAAAGAATGACAAAGTCTATATTATAGAATTACCGTATAAACGTCAAAAAATGACTAGAGTTTTTTTAAACCACTTTCATAACAGTGAAAGTACATATGTAGAAGAAAGAGAAGTCGAAGAATTAATAAACTATTTTATTACCAAAAATAGAATAGTAGAGAATCCAGAGTTGGAGAAAGATAGAAATTATATTTCAATTAGAACAGAGAAAGAAAATAGTGAGATAGAACAAATAATAAAAAGTGAAGTGAAGGAAACGGAAAAAGAACTGAAAACAAATTATATACAAGCTATTATTATATTAATAATTGTGCTTCTAATTTTTCTAATAATTGTATCTAGAAATAACATGTGATTTTGGAAATTGTAGGAATTATCTATATAAATGTTGTTAATTTATAATAAATATAGTATAATAAATTAGTACACGGGGATGTAATGGTTTCGACATATTACCAGAAGAATAGATAGCAAGTAGTGGATTCTCGTTGGCCACTTAAAAAAACGGGAAAATTAAATATAAACGCTGATAATAACGAATTAGCATTAGCTGCCTAAGTTGCGGCTACGCTTTACTAGATAGCCCACATATTTAGATAAAGTGTCATATTGAGTGGGAAACAAAGCTACTTTTGCTTTTAAAGTAGGGGGTATTTTAAAAAGCTATATTTTATTTTAACCTGTTTATCGGTGAGAATAAAACGAAATAAAAAGATAAACTAAACTTGTAGAAGTCTGTTTGGAAAGTATTATGGACAGGAGTTCGACTCTCCTCATCTCCACCATTATAAAGAAAAACGGATTGAAATAGCTAGTTACAGAAATTAAAAATTGAGCATATATGCTTAATTAAAATAAAAAAATTAAGGGCTTGTATTTGAATGAAAAAAACAATTAAGATTAAAATTCTTAATTGTTTTTTGCGATTTTATATAAGATTACGAATTTACAAATTTTTACATTCTTTGGATAAATAAGGAATAAATAAAGACACTACATTTTGTTTTAGCAGACAATGTAGTGCCTTAAGCAATTTATAGTAACAACACATTTCTGTGTTTCATTTCCTATACTTATTATACACAGATAAGTTTTATTTGTTAAATTTTAAATTGACTAGCCAATTTATCAATTGTAATGCCACCTTGGTTTTTCCAATCGATTTCAATATTATTAAATCTTTCATCTTGAAAATTATTAAGTGTTTTTATATCTGTATTTTCAATTGTAAAATTTAGTGAATCCAAATTACTATCTATATTATCTATGGTATTGGCTTTTATTATTGTATTCAATTGTTTTTCTTTTATCAACCAATTAAGCAATATTTGATTTTGGGTTTTGTTATATTTATTAGACATTTCTATTAAAAATGGGTAATTCATTTTTGCTATATTATTTCGTCTCAAAGCTTGATAACATACGAATTTAATGTTGTTTTCTTTGCAAAAATCTATTAATCCTATATTTTCATAATATTTACACTCTAAATTATAAACGCCTTCAAAACTATATAGTTTAAAGTATTTTTGAATTTGTTGCAATTCATCAAAAGATGTATTACTTGCAGAAATATATCTGACTTTCCCTTTTTTTACCAATTTATCTATTTCCTCATATGTATCTAATAAAGGGAGTTTTGATGCATACGATGTATGAACTTGCAAAGCATCTACATAATCGATATTCATTCGTTTTAAATATTCATCTAGTTGTTTTTCTACATCTTCCTTTTTTTCAATATAAGGTTCTAAATGACATGTAAGAAAAATATTATCTTTTTTTACTTGTTGAAAAAAACTATATAAAAAATTTACAACATTATAATTATCATATAAAAGACTTGTACTCATAAAATTTTGTCCTTTATTAACTGAATGAAATAAAGATTGTAAAGTTTTATCTTTATTTTCTAAATCAAGTTGATAGGTTCCAATACCAATTGGATTGATTTGATTTAATGCTAACATATATTTTATCCTCCATATTTATAGAAACTAAAAATATTATAGCATAAAAATTATGAAAAATAATGATTTTATAGAAAAATAGAAAAATATTAAAAATTCAATACAAACATTGCTTTTAGAAAGTCTTTTGTGATAAAATATAAAAGGTAATTCAAATACGAGCCTTATATAAGGAGATTATAAAATGCCGACATATAAGTTTGAAAATACAAAAAGGGTGGAAAGTGCTTTGAAATAAAACCTTTTAGAATTTTTTAAAACAATAAAGATTGTCCTCCTCATCTCCACCAAAATAGAAATGCGGGTGTAATTTAGTGGTAGAATGTCATGCTTCCGACCTGATAGCGCGGGTTCGATTCCCGCCATCCGCTCCATTAAGTAAAATCGTCGCACTTTGGCGAAAATATTGATAAAGCAACCGTAAAGGTTGTTTTTTTGTATTTTTGTTACTTTTTGGTAAATCTGATGAAAAAATGGAAAAAATATGATATAGTTAAATTAGTTAAACAGCGTCTGACGAATTTGAAGGGAGAAGGAAAAGTGAATAATAATGACTTATATAAGAGAAGTATATTATTAATAGGTCCATCGGGAGCAGGAAAATCTACCGTAGCGGAAGAATTACACAAAATTACTAAGATGTCTAGACTATGTTTAGATGTTATAGCAAACCAAGATAAACAATCTGGTTTTATGAACAATTTTAAAAATGCAGATGAATATAATGCACATATGATAAAAAAGGTTCTAGAAAAAGCGGAAGCTGATGGAATACCAGGAGTAGTAGACTTTGGAGCAGGACATTCTGTCTATGAAGATTTACAAATATTCAATGAAGTAAAAAGAGAATTAAAAAAATTTGCCAATATTATTTTGTTGTTACCATCAGTGAATATAGAAGAATCTTTACAAATTATGGAACAAAGAGCTACAGGTGATTATAGTACCAATAAAAAATTTATAATGAGTCAATGTAATAGGGAATTGGCAACAATGACAATGTATGGTAATAACAGAACACCTAAACAAATTGCAATAGAAATTATTGAAAAGATTAAAAAGAGAGAAAGAAATAATAGCGACATAGAAAGAGAATAAGAACTATAAAATAAAAGAAATTAAAAGGCAAAAATAAGGGGAAATTTAAAGGATGAATGATAAAAAAGAAGATGCCAAAATAGTAAAAAATAAAAAAAGAAATTTAATCATTATAATACTTAT
>CANEFU010000061.1 GCA_947426875.1 uncultured Clostridium sp. | reverse complement strand
TCCCATCTTCTTGTTTGATGTCCAAAGTGAACACCTGCTTCTAGTAATTGTTTCATTGCAACTACTGCCATTTTTAATTCCTCCCTTTTTGTTATTTCTTCCACAAAGTTTCTCCGTTTTTTAGGACCTAAATCTTTAGGCACTTCCTTTAAAACTCTCTTTGTGTGTTTAATACGTTCGTTATTTTATCACGTTTTAACCATAATTTCAAGTGTTTTGCAAAATTTTCTTGGATTTATTCCTGTTTTACACTCCCCAAATTTAAAAAATGTAAGCAATATTTTGCCTACATTAATTTTACACTAACCTTTAATCCTTATAAAACAGCACCAATCATTCCTGCATCATTTCCTAAAATAGCTGTCTCTATCTTAATATTGTCTCTACCCACTCTATCTTGTTTACTTTCTTCTAATTTTGTTCTTAATCGAGATAAAAATACCTCTTCAAAATAAACAAAACTTCCTCCTATTCCGATTATTTCCGGTTCAAAGATATTGACTAAATTCAAAATTCCTGTACTCAAATCTTCAATATAAGTTGAAACAACTTGTTCAATCACTTCATAATCTTTATTTTCGGGCTTATTATTGCGTATCTTTTCTAATAACTCTTGCCCTCTAGTTGTTTCATCCAAATTCAATGCACTTCTCAAATTATTTTTAAAAGCTTTCATAGAAGCATATCTCTCAAAACAACCTTTTCTTCCACAATGACATGGTATTCCATCCTTTTCAATCACCATGTGTCCAAATTCATATCCGGGTCTTCTTCCTGCCTTCAATAATTCATTATTTAAAAAAGCGGCTCCCCCAATTCCTGTTCCCAGTGTTAAAAATATACTTCTATCATAATCTTTTAAACAACCATATTGATTCTCTGCCATTGCTGCACATTTCGCATCATTCTATATCGTGATTGGTAGTTTTATTTCTTTTTGTAATTCTTCTACAATGGCATAATTTTTTATTCCTAAATTACCAGAAGACAAAATCACACCATTTTCTGACCATCCTGGTATTGCCATTCCCATTTTAGTTACATGATATTGTTGCATAAAAAGTTTCACATGCTCAACAATATATTCCTCAATTGCTTTTTTGATATTCTTTTTTTCAACATTCGTAATCCTTTTTTCCGTCTTCTCTATAATTCTGCCATTATTATCTATCACACCAATAGCAATATGGCTTCCTCCTAAATCTATACCAATTTTCATTTTCTTCACCCTTTCCTTGTCCTATTGGGGACGTTTCTCTTTGCACCTTTTTGTGCAATTAGGGACACATCTTTATACTAATTCGGTTGCTATTTATTCTTTTTATAAAATGACGAATGTGCCGTATAATAGCCAATAGAATATCTTATAACATCAATTAGGGAATCTCATAGCCATGAGGGTTTTGATTGATTTCTATTAGACGTTCTTGGCTATGAAACAAACTAAAGAATGAAATAAAAATAATACATAATAATAAAATTTTCATAAAGATGTGTCCCCGATTGCACAAAAAGGTGCAAAGAGAAACGTCCCCAATAGGACAAAAATGTCGCAAGAGAAACGTCCCCAATGCGACACTTTTTATTATACTCCATATGCTGAGAATAAGAAGTTACCCATATATACTTGAACACATGGTACTAATACTACTAATACGAAGAAGATTAATACCGCTCCTACGATTGCATATACAATTTGTGGTAAAGCTTTCATTATCTTATTCATGATATTGTCTATATCAATTTGCATATATTCTACTAATTTTTCCATCATTTCTGTTAGGTCTGTTTGCATTCCTATTTTTAACATTTCTGTTATCATTGGTTTCGCTAAACCTGATTTTTCAAATGGTTCTATCCAAGAAGAACCGATTAAAATATTATTGATAGACGTTTCTATCATAGATAGCATAACATAATTTTTCACTACACTTTTACTTACTTCAATTGAGTCTTGTATTCTCATTCCATTTTTTAAATTTAATAACATGGCTTTCATAAGTCTTGAAAAGTCTAAGGCAAATATTAATTCTCCAAAGATTGGCATTCTATATTTGAAGTAATCGAAATTGTATTTTCCTTTTGGTGTTCTAATATAAAAGATGATGGCTGCTGCTATTCCTATTAGAATAACAAGTGGAATATACCAGTACTGTATTGCCTTATTCATAAAATCAGCAAACCATAAAGTAACCGCTGGCAATGAGTCTTTTGTTCCTAATTCGTCAAATACACTTTGAATCGCTGGTATAGCAAATAATGTTCCCACTACTAACATGACAATCAATAGTGCAAATTGTATTAAGTTCGGAATTAAGATAGCTCTCAATTTTCTATTTAAGGCTTCTGTCTCGTCTAAATATTTAACTGCTTGCTCTAATGAGTTGGTTAACGAACCAGATAACTCTCCTACTTTTATCATATTAATATAGATATAAGGAAATATATTAGAATAATATTCCATCGTTGTATACATGTTTTCGCCAGCTTCTACACCTGCTAGTATATCCTCTAGAACACCACGAAAAGATAGGTTCTCGGTACTTTGTATAATGGTGTCTAAAGCATGTATATTATTAAAGTTTGCCTTTTTTAATAGATAAAAGTTTTGTGTAAATACGACTAAATCTCTTTGTGTTATCTTCTCTGTTTTAGCAAAGTATAGATTGATTTTTTCTTTCGTACTTAATGTCTTTCTTTTATTTCCTAGTTGTGTAGTATTTACGTTTTTCATGATTTCTTGTATATCTGTAACATTTTTCTTTTGTTTCTTTTGTGTTTTAGCAGAACGGTAAGAAACTTGTTCGATGGCTATTGGTAGCAAATTACCTCTTTTTAAGGTCTTTATCAAATTTTGTCTACTATCTGCTTCTACCTTATTTCTTACAACAACACCTGTCTTCGTTACAGCTCTATACATATATGTGGGCATTTAGCTTCCCTCCTCACTTCTTATTTATCACGCTTTATTTTTAACTGCATAATAGTTCTATTTAGCACTTCCAAGTTTTTCTCCTCGATTTGTGCTTTGGCTAAGTCTAATGTAATTTTATCTTGTACAAAAAGCTCTGCTAGAGAATTGATTAATCCAATACTTCCTTTATCTGAGCTACTTTGTATCGCATCTTCTATTTCCGATACACTTAATTTTTCTTTACGTATAATTCCAGCCACTAGATTATCTACCACCATAACTTCTGGTACTAAAACTAACTTACCATTTGTTCCTGGCAATAATCTTTGTGATACTACCAATTTTAATAAAGCAGACAATAAGTATTTTACACTTGCTTGGTCTCTTACTTCATAGAAGTTTATCATTCTATCTATGGTTTCTGCACAAGATTTTGTGTGTAAGGTTCCAATTACTAAGTGTCCTGACTCTGCCATTTCAATAGCAGCTTCCATTGTCACTTTATCACGAATCTCCCCTATTACTAAGATATCGCAATCCTCTCTGACTGTATTTTTTACACCATCACTAAAAGTTAAACTATCTCTTCCTTTTCCTACTTCTTTTTGTACGATTAGTGACTTTTTAGAATGATGTTTATATTCTACTGGGTTTTCTAAAGTTAAGATTTTCTTGTTTTGATTTTCATTAATATGATTAATTAAAGCATTTAAGGTTGTACTTTTTCCTGAGTTCGTTTTTCCAGTAACTAGAATTAATCCTTGTGGTTGATAAGTCATTCTTCTTACAATATCTGGTACACCTAATGATTCATAAGATGGCAACTCATTTTTAATCAATCTTAGCGTACAAGTTGGAATATCATCTGATAGAGAAATATTAACCCTTAAACGAATGTCTTTATATTCATAAGACATATCTAATTTTCTAGTACTGTTAAATACCTCATCTTTATCTACATTTCCTTTTACTAAATAATCGTATAATTCTGACATATCATCTGGCGTCAAAATTTTGCTGTTTGGTACAGGTGTTAATGTTCTTGCAATTCTAAGCATTGGTTTATTATCACAGATTAAATGCACGTCAGAAGCATCTAATTTTATAGCTTCATCTAATATTTTATCTAGATTCATAATATCCTCCTTTGTTTTCTATTAAAAAATTAATAGTTTTTTATTTAGCTCTTCTAAAGTGGTATATCCTTTTATCACTTTTTGAATACCATCTACTACTAATGGTCTATATCCTTGTTGTAAAGCTATATTTCTAATCTCTAAGCTTGATTTTCCTAGCATAATTGCTTCTTTGATTTCATCTGTCAAATTTAATACCTCGAATGTTCCTATTCGGTCATAATAACCTGTATTATTACAATATTTACATCCTGGTGCATCATAGGTTGTCCCACTCATATCAAATTTAACATTATATTTTTCTCCTATATCTGTTATTATCTTCTTTTCTATATCATTGTATTTTCTTTCTTTTCTACATTTAGGACATATTTTTCTCACTAATCTTTGTGATATGGTAGTTGCTAATGTACTGGAAATATCATAATCCGATAATCCCATTTTTCTTAATCTTGTAATAACTTCTATACTGTCTATTGTGTGGATTGTAGACAATACATAATGTCCTGTTTGTCCTGCTTGAATGGCTATTTCTCCTGTTTCTGTATCTCTTATTTCTCCTACTAGAATAATGTCTGGGTCTTGTCTTAATACGGTTCTTAGTGAGCTTGAAAAGGAAGATTTATTGTCTATCTCAATTTGATTTAATCCTGGAATTCGTATTTCTACTGGGTCCTCAATTGTTGTTATATTAATTTCTGGTCTATTTAAGTAATCCATAATACTATATAAGGTGGTTGTTTTTCCTTCTCCTGTTGGTGCTGCTATAATGGTAATACTATTTTTCTTATGAATACTATTTCTTAATTCTTCTTCGGTTCCTGGAAATCCTAAATCAAATATATTTTTTATGTTGGCATTTTTCTTTAATAGTCTTAAAACAAATTTTTCACCATATACATTTGGTTGAGAAGATACACGAATATTATAATCTTCATATAGCAAAATTCTACCATCTTGTGCTTCTTGTTTTTCTTGGTGCATGTTAGAAATGGCTTTTAATCTTCCTATTATTTGTTGTTGTTTTTCCTTTTTGATTTTAGCGGCTGTAAATAATTCACCATCGATTCTATATCTTACTCTTACTTCTTCTGCCATTGGTTCAATGTGAATATCGCTGGCTCTTCTCTTCATTCCTGTTTTAATGATACTATCGACTAATCCAATAATCGTATCATTATTTTCAGTAGGAACGTCAAAATCTGTCGTTACTTCCCCTTCCATTGATTTTAATATTTTATCAATATCACTTTCAAAGGTAATATAACTATCCATTACTAATCCTTTATTTAGTAATAATAGTTTTACGGTATTTATATTTTTGTTATTTACATTGTTAGCAAAACATACTTTTATTTTCCCTGAAGCCACTTCAAATGGAACTACTTTATTCTTTTGAGCAACATCTAGTGAAAAGTAGTCTGTTAGTTTTACTTTTATTTTTTCTCCTGTTAATAAAATTCCTTTTTCCCCTAGAATATCTCCTATTGCTTCGATTAATTTGTTCGGTTCGCATACATTTAATATATATAAAATATCACCTAATTTTTTACTTGGATGCTCTCTTTGATATTGTAATGCATTTTCAATATCTTTTTCTTTTACAATTCCTCTTTTTACTAATTCAACCCCTATTGGTTGTCTTTTTCTAGTATCCATTTTTACTCCTTCCTGTTTGAAAATATTTTCAAACTCCCTTCTTTCGTAATCACTCTATTTTATTATACTATAGTTTTTTTGCTTTTTGTTGCTTTTTATTAAATTACCTGAATTTACTATTTTTTCAAAGTATAGGTTACTTCTTTTTGGTAATCTTCTCCTATTTTTAAATTTACCTTTACTACCTCTTTTCCATTACTAACAGTATATTGAAAATTACAACTTTCTACTTCACTTGCAATTTTTACTTTATTTTTATAAATTCCTTTATTTTCTGGAATAAAAGTGTACTGGACCCCATTATCAAATACAATATAATCCGTTTTGCATTCCACTACTTTAATATTTCTATGGTTTACCTCTTCTGAAAAAAAACTATTAAATTTAGTATATTCTGTTGTTGGCGTAATAGCATCTGATGCAGAACGCGTATTGTTATAGAAATACGTACTAACAACAGATACCATTGCTATTACAATTACCATAACAATAATGTATACTGTTAAAGAAATGAGTGTTACACCTTTTTCTGATTTCATGATTTCTCTTTCCTTTCTAGAAGGTTCTAACTTAGCCCTCTTTCGATAATATCGTAGAGAGTTCTATGGTCTGTTCTTTTCCTTTAAACATATATTGAATTAGCACGGTTACTTTTTTGACTAATCCTGGTGTTATATCTGGATTATTGTCAGCATAATCCTCAATCATAACGGTTTTATAAAATCCTTGTTTTCCTGCTACTTCTTGAGTTGTTATATATTGCGCTTTATTTCGTAAGTCTTTTACTTCGTCAAAATCTATATTTTTTATGGCTTCTATCTCATCTATCGCTATTGCTATCGCTTCTGATTTTAGTTCCATTTCTTTAGCAGAACTGTTAAAATTATAAGATAAAATAGCAATGAGTGATACAAATATAAAAAGTACAACAATTGATATGGCTATATCAACGCCTGTATATCCCTTCTCACTTTTAATCTTCATATTCTATCCTTTCTATTGACAAATATATAATACTAATAGTAGCATCATAATATTGAAAACTCCTAGGAAAAATCCAATACTAATTTTATCTTCCAGTTGCTGGTCTGATTTTTTTCTTTTCTTCTTTCTTTCCTTTATTTTATGGATTAATAAATAGAAGAAAATTCCTAAAAGTGTTGCTATGATAGCATTTATTGTTATATATTTTCCTGTAAAAACCACCATGGTAATAATCATTAATAAAATTCCTGTTACATAACTGTTTTTGGCATATCGCTTTAAAGTTATAGTGTCTAATCCCAGAACAATTATGTAAAAAATTAAATATATACCATATCTATATATATTAGCTTGCTCTACTATGCATAGATATACCATATACATAATAGATATTACAATTCCATACACA
>CANEFU010000060.1 GCA_947426875.1 uncultured Clostridium sp. | reverse complement strand
CATATTATATCTCAAAAAGTCACATGATGTTTATATTCACAATTAACACCTAAAACCGGTATAGTCAAGCCATTTTCCTCTAATACTTCAAAAGGCATTTCTAATGTTCTCATCCATTCACATCTAGCTTCTTCTAAAAAACGAATGTAGTTAGAGTGATGAACGACTCCCATTCGGTCTGTTTCATAGTAATTAATTGTTCTTTCAAATGTAAAATCCATAGTAATCGCATCCTTTCAGGGAGCTATTATAGCGGAAACGAATTAAATTGTCAAATAGCAATTATTTATTTTATTAAAATTGTTAGGCTAAAGTGAGATAAAACTTACTTGATAAAAAGGTAGAAATATGATACATTTAGGAAGAAAATGTAAGAATATGCAAAAGAGAATAGATGAAAAATGAAAGAGAAACAAATAGCTAAAATAAGAAAATCAAATATGAAGTTATATCCAATTTATCAAATGATAGGTTTAGACTTTATTTTTTATTATGGAATAGAAGTACTATTTTTATCACAAGTAAAAGGAATTTCGGATGCAAACATTGTATTAGCAAGCTCTATTTATTCCATATTTCATATTATAACACAATTACCAATTATGGTTATTGTCAATAAAATAGGGAAAAGAAAAAGTATTTTATTACGGGAATATATTAAGAATTATAAGTGTAGCGCTGGTTATGTGTAGTATCAATTTTGGAACATTGATTTTGGCAAAATTAGTAAAGGCGACTGCATATGGTTTAACAAATGTGTGTTTATCGCCATTTTTAACAGCATCTATTCCCAAGACTAAGAAAAAAGGAGATATTTTTTCTCATATTGATGGAAAGGGATATTCGAAATATTGTTATATAGCAGCCATTTCCAAAGTGTTATCAGGGTATTTCTATACGATAAATCCGTATATACCTATGACACTGTGTTTGATAGCATTAACGATTACAACGATAATAGCTTATAATTTTATTGAAATTGAGGAATATACGAACGAAAAAATAGAAAAAATAACGTTAAAAGAAAACTTGAAAAATCTCAAAGAAGGCTTTCAATATATTTTTAAATCAGAAAGATTAAAAGCACTTATGATAATGATAGGACTTATTTGGGGATTATTGGTATTACTGGATACCTATCAAACTACTATATTAAAAGATTTAAAAATATCGGCAACTTATATTGGAATTATTGCAGCAATCGTACAAATTATAACAGGATTTAGCTCACGAAAGGCAAATCAATACAATAACAAATTTAAAAATAAATCACTAACTATTTTAGGATTGATAATTACAGTAGGAGCTATTATAATTGGAATAACAACTATCTTAGATATACCACTTTGGATACAACTTTGTATTATTGTTAGTATATTCTGTATGAGGCATGTATGCAAAGGAATTTATCAAATTATCAAGAAACGATATTTAGGTAATTTTGCTTCTAATAACATATTACCTAAAATCTACGGATGTAATGAAATTACAGTAAATCTTATAAAAGCCGTCATAGAATACATAGGAAGTAGTGTTTTATTAATGATGAATATTAGGAAAGCAACTTTAACAATAGGAATTTTATTTGTTATTATTGTGATAGCAGTTTCTATTTATATGAAACCAAGAGTGGGAATTGAAATGGAAAAGGAAGCGAAAAATAAATGAAAAAGATAAACGGAATTATCATGCAATATTTTGAATGGTACATGGATTGCAAGCAAAATTTATGGAATGATATTACCAATCAGGCAGAGAAATTAGCAGATATGGGAATAACGGCCTTGTGGCTTCCTCCTGCTTATAAAGGAATGGGAGGAAAAGATGAGGTTGGATATGCTGTATACGACGTTTATGATTTAGGAGAATTTGACCAAAAAGGAACTATCAAAACTAAATATGGTTCAAAAGAGGAATATCTAAATTGCATTATGGCGTTAAAACAAAATGGAATCGAAAGTTATGCGGATATTGTTTTAAATCATAAAATGGGGGCAGATATGTTACAAACAATACCAGCGACAAAAGTTGATTGGGGAAATCATAATGAGCCGATTTCTAATCAAGAAACAGTAAGAGTAGCAACAAAATTTACTTTTCCCGGAAGAAAACACAAATATTCAGATTTTGAATGGAATTGGACGCATTTTGATGGAATTGATTATGATGAAAACTCAAAGCAAAATGCTATCTTTAAGTTCAAAGACAAAGATTGGAATGAGGCAGTTGACGAAGAATTCGGAAATTACGATTATTTAATGGGAGCAGATATTGATTTCAAAAATCCAGAAGTGATAGACGAATGTAACAAATGGGGAAAATGGTATGTAGATATGACGAAAGTAGATGGATTCCGATTGGATGCTGTTAAGCATATTGATGCTTGTTTTTACAAGGATTGGATTAGAACATTAAGAGAGCAGACAAAAGAGGAACTCTTTACGGTAGGAGAATATTGGAGTGGAGATATTTCAAAATTACATAGATACATAGAAGAAACGGAAGGACAAATATCCTTATTTGATGTTCCATTGCACTATCATTTAGAAGTAGCTTCTAAAGATGAAAATTATGATATGTCAAAAATACTAGAGGGAACTTTGGTAAAAGAAAACCCAGCTAGAGCAGTTACTTTTGTAGACAATCATGATACGCAACCAGGACAAGCACTACAAAGTTTTGTAGAAAGCTGGTTTAAACCAGCAGCCTATAGTATTATATTACTTCGAAACGAAGGATACCCATGTATATTTTATGGGGATTTTTATGGTATACCGCACGATAATATAGGAGCTGTAAAGGATTTAAAAACTATCATAGAATTAAGAAAATATAAAGCTTATGGAGAACAACATGACTATTTTGACCATTCAGATTATATAGGATGGACCAGAGAAGGAGATGAAGAGCATACCAAATCAGGATTAGCTGTTGTCATATCAAATTCCTATGACGGAGAAAAGAAAATGTATATCGGAATGAAATATATAGGAGAAAAATTTATAGATGCACTTGGTAATTGTGAAGAAGAAGTAACAATAGATGAAGAAGGTTATGGCATCTTCAAAGTAAAAGGAAAATCAGCTTCCAT
This sequence comes from uncultured Clostridium sp., assembly GCA_947426875.1. GTDB lineage: Bacteria > Bacillota > Clostridia > TANB77 > CAG-508 > CAG-269. Next base: position 4,064 of record CANEFU010000060.1, on the reverse strand, counting down.
ATGGGTTGAAACAAAGAGGGACAGTCTTAATTTGTCTCAGTTTTAAAGTCGAAAAATGTAAAAAATAGAAAAATGAAAGCCAAAAGGATGATTCCTTCTGGCTTTTGAAGTATATGTTATTAATTTTTTTCTCAGAATAGAAAGAATTTGCAAAAAGATTATTATTTATTTTTAACAGTAATATAAAAGATGAAAAATTGCTAGAATTTTAATTTAAAAGATGATATAATCAAACAAAGAAAGGAGAAAATCATGTCAAATTTTGTACACTTACACATACATAGTGAATTCAGTTTATTAGATGGAGCTAACCGAATCAAAGATTTACCAGTAAGAGCGAAAGAACTTGGAATGGATGCGATAGCCCTTACAGACCATGGAGCTATGTATGGTACAATAGATTTTTATAAAGCCTGTAAAAAAGAAGGGGTAAAACCAATTATCGGTTGTGAGGTATACGTAGCACCTAGAAGTCGATTTGACAAAGAGCCAAACATAGATAATCGATACAATCATTTGATTTTGCTAGCCAAAAACCACCAAGGGTATCAAAATTTAAGTAAGCTAGTTTCCATTGGTTTTGTAGATGGTTATTATTATAAGCCTCGTATCGATTTAGAAGTTTTAGAAAAATATCATGAAGGACTTATTTGTTTAAGTGCTTGTTTAGCTGGCTCTGTTAATCAGGCTTTATTAAATGGTGATAACGAGAAAGCAGAAGAAATAGCACTTTGGCATAAACGAGTATTTGGCGAAGATTATTATATTGAGATTCAAAACAATGGAATTGAAGAACAAGTCTTAGCCAATCAAAAATTAGTGGCGTTAGCTAGAAAATTAGATATTCCATTAGTCGCTACTAATGATGCTCATTATTTGAAAAAAGAAGATGCTTATAATCACGAAGTTTTACTATGCATTCAAACAGGAAAAAGAATGAGTGATATGGATAGAATGCGTTTTGAAACAGATGAGCTGTATGTAAAGTCACCTGAAGAAATGATAGATTATTTTAAAGCTTTTCCAGATGCCATTGAGAACACAGTAAAAATTGCAGAAAAATGTAATGTAGAATTTGAATTTGGACATACAATACTTCCGAATTATGATGTGCCAGAAGAATTTGCAACTCATTATGATTATTTTAAAAAATTATGTGAGGATGGAATTAAAAATAGATATGGAGAAAACCCATCACAAGAAATACTAGAAAGAATGGAATATGAGCTTGGTGTTATTCAAAAAATGGGATATGTAGATTATTTCCTAATTGTATGGGACTTTATTCATTATGCTAAAACACATGGTATACCAGTAGGACCAGGGCGTGGCTCTGGAGCTGGTTCCATTATTGCTTATGCCATTGAAATTACAGACATTGACCCTATGAAATATGGACTTCTTTTTGAAAGATTTTTAAATCCAGAAAGAATTAGTATGCCAGACTTTGATGTGGACTTTTGTTATGAGCATAGGCAAGATGTTATTGATTATGTATCAGAAAAATATGGTCATGACCATGTATCACAGATTATCACATTTGGAACTATGGCTGCTAAGATGGTAATTCGAGATGTAGCAAGAGTGCTAGATGTACCTTATGCAGAAGCGGATAGTTTGGCAAAAATGATACCAAATGAATTACATATTACGATTCAAAAGGCATTAGAGCAAAACAAAGAATTAAAAGAGAGATATGAAACAGATGAGACCGTAAAAAAAGTATTAGACATTGCTATGGGACTAGAAGGCATGCCAAGACAGGCATCAACTCATGCCTGTGGAGTTGTTATTACCAAAGACCCAGTTGATTCTTATGTACCGCTATATGTTCGTGACGGGCAAATTTCAACTCAATATATTATGACCACATTAGAGGAATTAGGTCTATTAAAGATGGACTTCTTAGGATTAAGAACTTTAACTGTTATTCAAGATACCATTGATTTAGTCAAAGAAAATAGAGGAATAGAAGTGGAATTTGACAAAGAAATGGCAGACCCAAAAGTATATAAATTGTTGCAAGAATGAAAATCGAGAAGGATTTTACAATTTGAATCTCAAGGAATGACAAATTTCATGAAGGAGCTAAAACCAGACTGCTTGGAGGATTTAATAGCGGGAGTTTCTTTATACAGACCAGGACCAATGGACCAAATACCAAGATATGTAAAAGGAAAATTAAATCCAGGGCATAATGAATATACACATCCAAGATTAGAGCCTATCTTAAATGTAACTTATGGATGTATGGTATATCAAGAACAAGTTATGCAAATTGTTCGTGATTTAGCTGGTTATTCGCTTCGGAAGAGCTGACCTAGTGAGAAGGGCAATGGGAAAAAAGAAATTAGATGTCATGGCAAAAGAAAGAGAAGTATTCATTCATGGACAACTTGATGAAGAAGGAAAAATAATAGTTCCAGGCTGTGTACGAAATGGAATAGATGAAGCATCGGCCAACAAAATGTTTGATGAAATGGCAGAATTTGCTAAATACGCATTTAACAAATCACATGCCGCATGTTATGCTGTAATAGCATATAGAACAGCCTATTTAAAGGCATATTATCCAGCGGAATTCATGGCAGCAACCTTAAACAGTTTTCTAGGAAATCTAGATAAAATACCACAATATATTGATGAATGTAAAACCTTAGGTATTGAAATATTAAAACCAGAAATCAATAAAAGTAGCACAAAATTCACAACAGAATATGAGGATTTAGGGACGGCCCCAAAATCCTCATTAGGAGAACTCGAAGAAGAAAATAAGGATTTTGGGGCCGTCCCTAAATCCTTAAAAGCTAAAATTCGTTTTGGATTGGGAAGTATTAAAAATGTAGGAACTGTGCCAGTTGGAAATATTGTAAAGGAAAGAAGAGAGAATGGACCGTTTAAGAGTTTTACTGATTTTTGTGAAAGAATAGCAGATGAAGCGGTTAATAAAAAGTGTGTAGAAAGCTTAATAAAAGCAGGGGCTTTTGATGAATTTGAACAAACAAGAAGTACACTTTTAGCTTCGTTTGAAGGCATTATAGATGTGATTCAAAGCGGAAGAAAAAAAGGATTTGACGGACAAGTTTCGATGTTCGATTTGGGTTCTGAGCAAGAAAAAGAAGAAATGCAAGAGATAAAATATACTTTTGAAGAGCATGAAGAAATGTCTAATAAAGAATTATTATCGATTGAAAAAGAAATGTTAGGAATTTATATTTCAGGACATCCACTAGAAAAATTGAGAGAACAAATAGAGGCACAAACTACTATAAATAGTATAAATTTAAGAGCAATTGATGAGCAAATGTCATCATCTAATATAGAAAATCCAGAAATGATAATGACAAGACAAAGTGGTAAATTAAAATATAAAGATGGACAAAATATAAAATATGCGGGTATTATTAGTTCTATCAAAAAGAAATACACCAAGAACAATAAAATAATGGCATTTGTTACGATAGAGGATTTATATGGAACGGCAGAAATTTTAGTGTTTGAAAGTGCTTATTTGAAAGCTGGCAAAAGTTTAGTAGAAGAAAATATCGTAATAGTGGAGGGACGTTTAAGTATAAGAGAAGATGAAACTACTACAATAATTGCTAATGAAATAAAAGAATTTGGAGAACAAAAACAAAAGATATTAACATTGGATATAACGAATGCTAGTGAGGAGCAAAAAGAAAAACTAAGAGGAGCATTACGCTATTTTAATGGAGATAAAAATAATATCAATGTACAAATCAAAATAGATGGGGAAACAAAACCATGTGGACAGATTTATTTAACAGACCAAATTCAAGAAATTTTTGAAGAAATTTTAGGGGAGGAAAAAGTAAGCATAGATACATAAGAGATTGGCAGACAGAAGATTTATAGCAACTCTTGCCTTGACTTTACATAAATAATATGCTAAAATAGCAATATATTTATGGAGGTAAGTATGGAGAAAGAAGAAGCTTTAAAAGCAACAATGGCATATAGAGAGAATTTAATTAGATATGGAAAACAGGTTGCTTTTGAAAATCCAGATAAATTAACAATAGAGCAAATAAAGGCATTGG
>CANEFU010000059.1 GCA_947426875.1 uncultured Clostridium sp. | reverse complement strand
TACTCCTAAAGATAATGAAATCAGAGCCATCATCTCGAAAAATTCTTTTACACCATCTGTTTTAGCTACCACCTCTGAAATTCCTACTGGTCCCATCATCTGGTCTACTCCTACATTTCCTGTAACTAATTGTTTCAAATTATCCACAATCGATAATAAAAATTCCTGTGTTTGCATTTCTCCATTGATACATCGATTTATTAATGTATCTTCTGCTGGTTTCAAATCAACTCCTAAATAATAATTAGCTTCATAATCTGGCGTTAATTCCGTCGTAATTTCTGCTTCTCCTCTTTTCACAGTTAGTGTAATCGTTTCCAATTCTTTTCTTCCAATTTCCTGTAAAGCAATATTTCTATCACCATTTATATCTTTTCCATTTACTTTTAGTAATATATCATTGGTTTGTATTCCTTGACGCTCTGATGCACTTCCTTTTTGAATTGTTACAATTTTACATTTTTCGTCTAAGTAAATTCCTGTTACCCTTGACTTTATCTCACTCGGCTTAATATGATATTCTATCGTTTCTCCATTTCTTTCAATCTTTACTTTAATTTCTTCTCCTTGTGATTTGGCTAATAATTGATTTAAATCCTTTTTGCTTTTTATGTTTTGTCCATTTCCCTCTATAATTTTATCTCCTGGTTGTAGTCCAGCTGTTTGAGCAGCATATCCATCTAATACTTTTCCTATCTCATTTGAAATGTAAGTTCCAGATAAAGCTGTTAAAATAAAATATATCATAATAGCAAAAATAATATTGACAGTTGCACCTGCTAACACAATAGCAATTCTTTTTGGAATACTTGTTTTCGAAAAAGACCTTTCATCATCTGATGCCTCGTCTTCTCCTTCCATACTATTGTATCCTCCTAAAGGTATGAGTCTTAAAGTATATTTCGTTTCTTTTCCTTGTCTGCTCCATATAGCTGGGCCAAAACCGATAGCAAATTCATTTACTTTTACTTTGCAAAGTTTTGCCACAATAAAATGTCCTAATTCATGTATCGTAATTAAGACACCTAACAATATAATAATTTTAATAGCTGACATTAAAAAAGTAATCAATTTTTCCTCCTTTTGTCCTATTGGGGACGTTTCCTTTGGCACATTTTTGTCACATTTGGGACACATTATTCATTCATTTCCTATTTTGTTGCTATTTATTATTTTTTATAAAATGACAAATGTGCCACGTAATAGCCAATAAAATATTTATAAAAAATAATAAATAACAACATGTGTATAAAGATGTGTCCCAAATGCGACAAAAATGTGCCAAAAGAAACGTCCCCAATCAGACATTACAATAACGTAAATAATGCATACGCAAATGGTGATAAGAATATTAGACTATCTATTCTGTCTAACATACCTCCATGCCCTGGTATTAAATTACTGTAATCTTTGATATCTACATATCTTTTTATACTAGAGGCTGCAAAATCCCCTATTTGCCCTACTAAACTTAATATCATTCCAATTCCTGCGATATAAAAATAAGAATATCCCATTCCCCAATATTCATTTGCAACATAAGTATAGGCCAACATTAATAGGATGGCTCCTATTACTCCTCCTATACATCCTTCTATTGTTTTTTTAGGACTTACTTGACTAAATTTGTGTTTTCCAAGATATTTTCCTACGATATAAGCAAATATATCTGTTCCCCATGCGGCAAGTATCGCATACCATATTAATATTTTTCCATTTGGCATTCCATTAATAAATGCTACGAACATAAGAAAAAATACAACATAGAATATTCCAATAAACGTATAAGCTATATCTTTAAAATTTGTTTTCATATCGGTTCCAATTACTTGTGCAAATAAAATAATTAAAATGGTTGGTACAGAAAGTGTTACTACCATATTCAGATACTCTTGTGGTACAATATGAATAAAGGCTATGCTTAAACAACTCATGTATCCTACCCATTTTACTGGTTTTGCTACTTTTTTTACGGCATTGAAATATTCATCCATAGCAAGTAATGCTATGATAGCTAATGCTATATCTACTACTATTTTATTCCCTAGTAAGAATATTATTAATACTAGTGGAAATCCTAATAAACTTGATGTGAGTCTTTTTATATCCATATTTTTCTCCTCTTAATTTGCTCCAAATTTTCTTGTTCTTTTTTGATATTCTATAATAGCATTATCTAAGTCTTTTTCTTCAAAGTCTGGCCAATTCTTGTCTATTACTAAAATTTCTGAATATACCGATTGCCAAGTTAGAAAACCACTTAATCTTTGCTCTCCGCTTGTTCTAATAATTAGGTCTGGGTCTGGCTCTCCTTTTGTATATAAATTGTTTGCTATTACTTCTTCTGTTATATCTTCTATTTGTATTTCATTGTTTTTTACTTGGTTTGCAATTTTTTTAGTTGCTTTTATTAATTCGTCTCTTCCTCCATAGTTTAAAGCAATATTAAAGGTAACTCCTGTATTGTCTTTGGTTCTTTCCATACAATTCTGAATGCTCTTTTGCATCCCAATGGATAAAGCTGATATATCACCTAATATTTTGACTTTAATATTTTCTGTGTCTGCTCTTTTAGCATAATCATCTAAATAATTTTGAAGTAACATCATTAATGCTTTTACTTCCTCTTCTGCTCTCTTCCAGTTTTCTGTTGAAAAGGCATATACCGTTATATATTCTAAGCCAATTTTATTAGCATATCTTACAATTTTTTCTAATGTTTTCGCTCCTTCTTTATGTCCATAGCTTACTGGTTTCCCCTTATCCTTTGCCCATCTTCTGTTTCCATCCATAATGATACCGATATGCTTTGGCATAGCTTCCTTCTTAAATTTCATACCATCCTCCCCTTGCATTCATCTGTCAAATTTATTTATTTCTATTTTGTATATATAAGGCTAATTCTTTTAGAAATTCTGCTTTTTCTCCAAAACTTTCTAATTCTTTGATTGCTTCCTTGGTTACTTTATCCAAAATTTCTTTGGCTCCTTGCAAACCATATTGAGAAACATAAGTACATTTTTCTAATTCTTTATCATTTCCTACTGGCTTTCCTAAAATTTCTTCATTTCCCTCTTCTGATAAGATGTCATCCTTAATTTGAAAAGCTAATCCTATTTTGTCTGCATAATTAGACAATGTTTGCAATTCCTTTTCTGTACACTTAGCAAGAATTGCTCCCATTCTTACACTCAATTTTAATAATGCTCCTGTTTTATTTTCGTGGATATATCTTAATTCTTCTTCTCCTATTTGGTGTCCTTCTAGTTCTGTATCGATATACTCTCCTGCTAGCATTCTATCTACTGCTTCTGAAAATTCTCCTAGTATTTGTATTTTTCTTGGTAATTCCTCTGTTTTAGCATCTTTCAAATCCTGGCTAATTACCATATAGGCAGAATTTAATAATCCATCTCCTGCTAATATTGCAGTTGCTTCATTATATTGTTTATGATTAGTTGGTTTTCCATGCCTAAAGTCGTCATTATCAATTCCTGGTAAATCGTCATGAATTAATGAAAAATTATGTACCATTTCAATTGCCACAGCATATGGCATACATTTTTCAATATCATTTTTAAATAGCTGATAGCTCACTACCGTTAATATTGGTCTTAGGCGTTTCCCTCCTGCCATCAAGCTATATTCCATTGCTTCGTTTAATATTTCTTCTGGGCATTTTTGTTTTCTTACATATTTTTCTAATTCCTGATTTATTCTCACTTGGTATTGCTTTAATTCTTCTTTAAAATTCATTGATTTTTCCTTTCTCTTAGCTCGTTATGATTTTCTCATTTCAGCTTGAAAGAGCACAGATATTAACTATACTGACATAACTTCTTTTTCTTTTGCTTCTAATATTTTATCAATTTCTTCTATGTTTTTATCTGTAATTTTTTGAATCTCATTTTCTGCTTGTTTTAATTCGTCCTCTGTCATTTCATTATTCTTTTGAGATGCCTTTGCCATATCAATTCCTTCTCTTCTAATAGAACGAATTGCTACTTTTGCTTCTTCTGCCATCTTACGAACGTCTTTTACGATTTCTTTTCTTCTCTCTTCATTTAATTCTGGAAATGCTAGTCTTATGACTTTTCCATCATTATTTGGATTAATTCCAATATCAGATGCTAAAATAGCTTTTTCTATTTCTTTTAAAATGCTAACATCCCATGGTTGAATAACGATTAGTCTTGCTTCTGGAACTGACACACCTGCTACTTGATTAATTGGTGTTGGTGTTCCATAATAATCTATTTTTACTTTGTTTAGAATAGCAGGATTCGCACGACCTGCTCTTACTTCCGCTAATTTCTCACTATAAACACTGATTGATTTTTCCATTTTTTCTTTTATGCTTGTATAATCCATAATTTTTCTCTCCTTTTTCTTTATTATTCAATTTATTTAAGACACAATTGTTCCAATCTTTTCGCCCTTCACAGCTCTAACAATATTTTCTGGTTCTGCAATTCCAAATACCAATAATGGCATATTATTATCCCTACACATTGCAGTTGCTGTTGAGTCCATTACTTTTAAATCTTTTTCAAGTACTTCTAAATAAGAAATTTCTTCATATTTTTTAGCTGTTGCATCTAATTTAGGGTCAGCTGAATAGACTGCATCTATTGATTTTCCTAATAAGATAATATCGGCTTTGATTTCAATCGCTCTTAATACAGCTGCTGTATCCGTTGTAAAGTATGGATGTCCTGTTCCTCCTGCAAATATTACAACTCTTCCTTTTTGTAAATGTTTCTCTGCTTTTCTTAAAATGAAAGGTTCTGCTATTTCCTTCATTTCAATTGCTGTTTGCACTCTTGAATAGATTCCTCTTTCTTCTAATGCATCTTGTAAAGCTAATCCATTCATTGTGGTTGCAAGGATTCCCATATAATCTGCTGTTGTTTTTTCCATTTGATGTCCATTTCTTCCTCTCCAGAAATTTCCTCCTCCTACTACAATAGCAACTTCTACACCCATTTCTACTATTTCTTTTATTTTGTCACACATTTTCCCAACTGTTTGTACATCTATTCCTGTCTTTTGTTCTCCTGCTAAAGCTTCTCCGCTTAATTTTAATAGTACTCGTTTATATTTTGTTTCGTGCAAATTTTCCACTCTCCTTAAAATATATTTTTGCCAAGCATATTTTATCATAGATTAAAAAAAAATACAGTATTTTTTTAATTTTTTCTTAATTTTTTAAGGATGATTTCGGGGACGGAGGAAAAAATCATGGTTTTATAATTGTGAGTGCTTTGATATCAAAATAAATCCAAACCATGATTTTTTCCTCCGTCCCCGAAATCATCCTCAAAATCATTTTAAAATAAGGATTCAGGGGCCGTCCCTAAATCCTTATTTTGTATTTCTTATTTTAATTGATTCATAACTTCTTCAGCAAAGTTTTCTTCTTTTTTCTCGATTCCTTCGCCTTTTTCAAATCTTGCAAATGCTACTACTTCTGCATCTTTTTCACTTAATAATTGATTTACTTTTTTGCTTGGGTCTTTTACAAATGCTTGGTCTACTAAGCAGATTTCTTCATAGAATTTGCCAATTCTTCCTTGTACAATTTTTTCAGCAATAGCTTCTGGTTTTCCTTCATTCATAGTTTGTGCTTTTAGGATTTCCATTTCTTTGCTTACTCTTTCTTCTGGTACTTCTTCTTTTCTTACATACTCAGGTCTTGCTGCTGCAATTTGCATACAGATATCTTTTGCTACTTCGCTGTTTCCTTTTTTCATGTTGACTAATACTGCAATTTTTCCATCTCCGTGGATATATTTTTCTACTAGTCCGTCTGCTTCAAATCTTGCAAATCTTCTAATATTCATATTCTCACCAATAGTAGCAATTTTTTCTACTAATACTTCTTGTACTGTTTTACCTGCTACTTCAATTGATTCTTGTGCTAATAAAGCTTCTACATCAGCTGGATTTTTTTCTACAATTTGCTTTGCTACGCTCATAACAAAATTTTTAAATTCTTCGTTTTTACCTACGAAATCTGTTTCAGAGTTTACTTCTACAATTGCTCCTGTTTTTCCATCTTCTGAAATATAAGCTTCTACTAATCCTTCTGCTGCTATTCTTCCAGATTTTTTAGCTGCTTTTGCAATTCCTCTTTCACGTAATAATTCAATTGCTTTTTCCATGTCGCCATCTGTTTCTGTCAAAACTTTCTTGCAGTCCATCATACCTGCTCCTGTTTTTTCTCTTAATTCTTTTACTAAGCTTGCTGTAACCATTTTTTATTCCTCCCTTTTATTTAAGACAAAAGACACTCCTTAGTAAGGGGACACTTATTTACCCAAAAGTCTAATTTTGACTTAATGGATATCCCCCCTGAAGCAATGTCCCTTATCTGTTATTTATTTTTTATTCTTCTGTTGCTTCCTCTGCTGCCTCTACTACTTCTTCAATGCTAGTAGGTTCTTCTGTTTCAGCAACTTGTTCTTCTTGCATTTCAGGTTCAAAACTTTCACCTTGTTTACCTTCAATAACGGCATTTGCCATAACATCAGCAATTAATTTTACAGCTCTAATAGCATCGTCATTTCCTGGTATTGGATAATCTAATTCTTCTGGATTGCAGTTTGTATCTACTAATCCTACTACTGGAATTCCTAATTTTTTAGCTTCTAATATAGCAATTCTCTCTTTTTTAGGGTCTACTAAGAAGATAACTCCTGGTAATTTATCCATTTCTTTGATTCCACCAAGGTTTTTTTCTAATTTTTCCATTTCTTTTTTAAGTAAAATTACTTCTTTTTTAGGTAATACATCAAATGTACCATCTTCTTGCATTGTTTCTAAATCTTTTAATCTTTGTACTCTTGTACGGATTGTTCCAAAGTTAGTTAACATTCCTCCTAACCATCTTTGGTCAACATAGAACATTCCACATTTTAATGCAGCTTCCTTTACACATTCTTGTGCTTGTTTTTTGGTTCCTACAAATAAAATTGTTTTTCCTTCTTCTGCTTGTTCTTTGATAAAGCTATATGCTTCATCTAATTTTTTTGATGTTTTTTGTAAATCGATGATGTGGATTCCATTTCTAGCTTGGAATATATATTCTGCCATTTTTGGGTCCCATCTTCTTGTTTGATGTCCAAAGTGAACACCTGCTTCTAGTAATTGTTTCA
>CANEFU010000058.1 GCA_947426875.1 uncultured Clostridium sp. | reverse complement strand
AATAAGTATGTTTGCCATTATTAGTTCTGTTATATTAAATAGATTGTTACTTCAATTATTAGAAGAATATACCAAGAAAAAAGAAAAAGAGATAGTAAAAAACTTATCAGGAATCGTAGGAATTATCATAATGGCTATTTCCATATTAGGACTAAGTTATTATTTTGGGAAAGATAAATTGAATGACCAATATGTAGATGAAAGTACCTATCCAGTACAAGCATCCAATTTTATACTAGAAAACATTGATTTAAAAACAGCTAAATTTTATAATGAATATAATTACGGAAGTTATCTATTGTATAGAGGTATACCAGTGTTTATCGATTCAAGAGCAGATTTGTATGCCCCAGAATTTAGTGGAAAAGACGATATCTTCATAGATTTTATAGATACTTCTAGTATTGGAAAATTTTACGGCGATACTTTTAAGAAATATGATATGACTCATGTAATTACTTATAAAAACTCAAAAGTAAATATGATAATTACGAAAACAGAACCTTCAAAATATAAAGAATTGTATCAAGATGATTATTTTGTTATATATGAAATTGTGAAATAATTGCCAACTTGCCAACTTGCCAACCATTCCGGGTTTAATTGGCAACCTGGGTTGCCAATTAAACCCGGAATGGTTGGCAAGTTGGCAAGTTGGCAGACCTTTAAAAGGAGAGGAAAAGAAAATGGAAGAAGAAAAAACTCTAGTGAAAAGGAAAAAGAAATTAACCAAAGAAGCTATTTTGCTGATTAGTATAGTAGTTATCATAGTTTTGATAGACCAAACACTTAAAGTTTGGATTCAAAAGGCAGGAGAAATTAGTATAATTCCTGGTATATTAAATTTTAAAACAAGTCAAAATACAAGTGCTGCCTATGGAATTGGCTCTAATTCAACGATTATGTATGTGCTAACCAATTTCATTATTTTAGGTGTTATCTTTAAATTTATCACAACACAAAATCAATTTGTGGATAGAAAATTAAAAATATTTTTGAGTTTTATCCTGGCAGGAGGAATTTCAAATGTAATTGATAAAGTTATAAGAGGATATGTAACAGAATTTATTGATTTTAAACAAGTTGTTAATTTGCCAGTATTCAATGTAGCCGATTTATTTGTGTTAATTGGATGGATAGCAATTGCAGCTATATTTGCTGGTTTTACAGTGAAAGAATGGAAAAGTAAAAAAGTAGAAAATAATTTAAACGATAATGATAAAAAAGAAAAGGAGTAAAATTTGGAGATTTTTATTGTAAAAAAGGAAGAAGAAAATAATCGAATTGATTCTTATTTAACTAAGAAAAAAGAGGAACTTTCTAGAGTAGCAGTACAGAGATTAATAGAAAAAGAAAAAATCTTGGTAAATGGTAAAAAAACAAAAGCATCTTATAAAGTGCAGGAAAATGATGAAATAACAATGGAAGAGGAAGTGCCAAAAGAAATTGAACTAAAGGCACAAGATATTCCAGTGGAAATAATATATGAAAATGAAGATATGATTGTAGTCAATAAACCAAAAGGAATGGTAGTACATCCAGCTAATGGGAATCCAGATGGGACTTTAGTAAATGCTATTATGGCAATTTGTAAAGATTCTTTATCTGGCATTGGAGGAGAAATTAGACCAGGAATTGTACATAGAATTGATAAAGATACATCTGGTATTTTAATGGTTGCTAAAAATGATAAAACACATATCAAACTAAGTGAGCAAATCAAAAATCATGAAGTGAAAAAGACATATATAGCCATGGTAAGAGGTATTGTAAAGGAAAATGAAGCTACTATTAATATGCCAATAGGAAGAAGTACAAAAGATAGAAAGAAAATGGCAGTAAATAAAAACGGAAAAGAAGCAATTACACATTTTAGGGTAATAGAGAGATTTCCAAAACATAATTGTACGTTATTAGAAGTAAAAATAGAAACAGGACGAACCCATCAAATTAGAGTGCACTTGTCACAAATTGGCTATCCGATTATAGGGGATGGGGTATATTCGAATGGAAAAAACGAGTGGGGGATTCAAGGACAATGCTTGCATGCTAAAAGCTTACAATTTAAGAGTCCAACTACGGGAGAAGAGATTTGTTTAGAAGCGAAATTACCAGAATATTTTCAAAAATTAATGGAGCAACTAAGCAAGGATTAAGGAGGAATTTGCTTGGAGGAAATGAGATTACAAAAGTACTTAGCAGAAGCAGGAGTAGCATCCAGAAGAAAAGCAGAAGACTTAATTTTGCAAGGTAAAGTTAAAGTGAATCATAAAATAGTAACAGAACTTGGAACGAAAATAAATCCCCAAAAAGATAAAGTGGAATATGAAGGAAGAGTAGTAACGATACCGTCAGAAAAAGTTTATATTTTATTAAATAAACCAATTGGTTATGTTACTACAGCAAAAGACCAATTTAATAGAGAAACCGTATTAGACTTAGTAAAAGTGAAGCAAAGAATTGTTCCAGTAGGGCGATTAGATATGTATACGTCAGGTGCGTTATTATTGACCAATGATGGGGATTTTGTATATCAAGTGACACATCCAAAACACGAGATAGAAAAAACGTATACGGTGACGATAAAAGGAATCGTTGAAAAAGAAGAAGTGGAACTCTTAAGAAAGGGTGTAAAAATAGAAGATTATACAACAAGACCTGCTAAAGTTAAAATCCTTAAAACAGACGAAGAAAAAGACCAATCCAGATTAGAAATTACGATACATGAAGGGAAGAACAGACAAGTTAGAAAAATGTGTGAAGCTATTGGACACAAAGTGTTAGCACTACATAGAAGTAAAATTGCAGGAATTGGAGTAAAAGATTTATCACTTCGGAAAATGGAGATACTTAACGAAAAAAGAAATAGAAAGCCTATTATAAAGAGATAAAAATTTATTTTAATTCACAAAAAAGTTGAATTTTAGAAAAGATAACTATATAATAAAGTAAACATAGGACAAAAAGGAGAAAAACAAATGAATACATTAAAATTTAAACCAGAGGGATGGAATAATGAAATTACACCATTAGATAAAAGTAATGTCAATAGATATATGCAGAAAAAAGAAATATTACAAGGATTGGTAAAAGAATGTGACGATGACTATAATTTATATATAAAATTCGAAAATGGATTAATGGGCATAATGCCAAGGCAAGAAGTAGAAGCAATTAACTTAGGAGAAAGTGGATTACCAAAAACCAATTTATGTACTGGAAAAGTGCATAAATTTGTACAATTCAAAATAAAAGAAACAAAAGATGAAAACAACCTAATTTTGTCTCGAAAAGAAGTGCAAGAAGAGGCACTAGAATGGATAAAACAAGATTTAAAAGAAGGAGAAAAAGTAACCGGTATTGTAAAAAGTATAAAACCATATGGAGCCTTTATTGAAATTGGAGGAGGCGTTGTTGGATTAGTGCATATTGAAGATTTATCGATAGCAAGAATAAAAACGCCATTTGAAAGACTAAATATTGGACAAAAAGTAGAAGTTGTAGTAAAATCAATAGAGAGAAATACAGGAAAAGTAATTCTGTCTTATAAAGAAATGTTAGGCTCATGGGAAGAAAATGCAGAGAAATTTATCCAAGGTACAAAAGCGAAGGGAATTATCAGGGAAACAGAGAAAAATAAAAATGGAATTTTTGTAGAGCTGACACCTAATTTAGTAGGGATGGCGGAATACAAAGAAGGACTTGAATATGGACAAACAGTCAATGTGTATATCAAAAAGATAGATAACCAAAGAAAAAAAATAAAATTATTGATTATTTAGTAAGGGGGAATTTAAAATGGTTGAAGATAACCAAATTAAAGCACAAGTATCACCTTTTGCGATTAGAAAAGGTGAAATTAAAACCTTTGATGGGAAAGATGGATATGTATCCATGAATCAAATTGTACACAAAATAGATATAGGGCATATTAATGAAATTCATTTTGCTATTTTAGAATTGGTAAACGAATTTGAATTTATTACTTCAAGACAACTATATCAAATGCTAGAAATTAAGGGAATAGACCCAAAATCTCAGGACAAATTAAACAATAAGTTAGACCAACTTGTTAAATCTAAAATTGTAACAAGATACTATTTTACTTCTGATGAGGGAAAAGGTATTTACAGGATTTACTGTTTAGAAAAAATGGGGAAATACTTATTAAATTCAAAAGAAATAGATTGTAAATGGCAACCATCTGATAATACCAAACCAGTTCCGATGATTAAGAAGAGATTAGCAGGAAATCAAACTTTAATTGCTTATTTAAGAAAAGTAAAAGCATTCGACAGCTATGTAGTGAAACCAGCTTTAACAGCAAAAGTATCAGGAAAAATATTCAAAGCATCAGGAGGAAGCGTAAAATTAACTAAAAACGGTAAATCAATACAATTTGTATTTGAAGTATTTAGAAGAGAAGCAGAATGGGAAAAGAAAATAATAGATAAAATGAGATTATACAAAGAATTCTATGAAAACTTTGTACCAGGAGATTCAGGATTTAGTGGAATGCCACAATTGATTCTAATATGTGAAGATGAAAAACACATGGCAGAAGCCTTTCGAGAAATTGTAAAAAATCAAGTAGAAATACCACAAATAAAATTGTATTTTACAACAGATTTAAGACAAAATAAAGAAACATTAGAAGATACCTTAGTAGAATTCAAACTAGAAAACGGTAAATACAAAATGGAAAATATTGAATTAAAACTATTAGGTATGTAAGAAAAAAATACGAAACTTGCCCTTACCATCTGCTGCCATTCATTCCGGGTTTTATTGGCAACTTAGTTGCCAATAAAACCCGGAATGAATGGCAGCAGATGGCAAGTTAAAAATCCTAGATAATTTCTAGGATTTTTTTGGCTCTTTTGATATCATCTGAATTAGCGTCTCTAACATTTTCTAAAGCATATTCCAAACCAAGTTTTTTCCACTTGAATTTGCCCATATCATGATAAGGCAACAACTCTACTTTTTGAACTGTTTTTAAATGAGAGATAAAATCTTTTAATTTTAGTAAGTCTTGTTCATCATCTGTATAGCCAGGAATCAAAACTTGTCTAATCCAGATAGGAATTTGATTATTACTTAAATAGTTAGCAAATTCTAATTCCAATTTATTGGAAAAGCCAACCAGATTTTTACATTTTTCAGTATCAATATGTTTAATATCTAGCAAAACTAAATCTGTCAAAGATAACAATTCTTTGATATCATCAGTTAGAGTGACCATGCCAGAGGTATCAATACAAGTATGAATGTTTTGCTCTTTTAAGCGAGTAAAAAGTTCAATTAAAAATTTGACTTGTAAAAGAGGTTCGCCACCTGTAACAGTAACACCACCGATTAGGACAAATATAATTTTTATAGCGCATAATTTTATCAAAGATATCGTCCAATGATTTATAGCTTCCACCATTGATATTCCAAGTATCACGATTGTGGCAATATTTACATTGTAAATGGCATCCTTGTAAGAAAAGTACAAAACGAATACCAGGTCCATCTACGGTTCCAAAGGATTCAATAGAATGCACTTTGGCATAATATCTTAAATCTTTATCTTCCATACTAAAGTCTCCTTTTTGAGGAATGATTTTGGGTGATTTTGGGGACGGAGGAAAAAATCATGATTTTATTTTTTTCTGTTATTACATTAAATAGTTAGAAACTATCATGATTTTTTCCTCCGTCCCCAAAATCACCCAAAATCATTTTCTTAAATTTTTTCGTGAATGGTTCGATTAATAACGTCTAATTGTTGTTCTCTTGTTAGTTTAGTAAAGTTTACGGCATATCCTGATACACGTATCGTTAGTTGAGGATATTTTTCTGGATGCTCCATAGCATCTTCTAATAGGCTTCTATCAAATACATTGACATTAATATGATGTCCTGTTTGTGCAAAGTAACCATCTAACATGTTGACTAAGTTAGTAATTCTTTCTTCTTCTGATTTTCCAAGTGTTCCTGGTGTAATGGAGAAAGTATAAGAAATACCGTCTTCTGCAGAGTCGAATGGTAGTTTTGCAATAGAATTCATAACGGATAAGGCACCATTTGTATCTCTTCCATGTAGAGGATTTGCACCAGGTCCAAATGGAGAACCTCCTTTTCTACCATCTGGTGTATTTCCAGTTGCCTTTCCATAAACGACATTAGATGTGATTGTCAAGATAGATAAGGTGTGTTTTGAATTTCTATAAGTTTGATGTCTTCTTAATTTATTCATAAAAGTTTTTACAATATCAACAGCAATTTGGTCAACTGCATCATCGTCATTTCCGTATTTTGGGAAATCGCCTTCTACACTATAATCAACAGCTAATCCAGTTTCATCACGAATCACTTTTACTTTGGCATATTTAATAGCAGATAGAGAATCCGCAACAACAGATAATCCTGCAATTCCACATGCCATTGTTCTAAGAATTTCTCTATCATGTAAGGCCATTTCAAGAGCTTCATAAGAATATTTATCATGCATATAATGAATGGCATTTAAAGCTTTAATATAGATTTTTGCTACGTAATCCATCATTTGGTCAAATCTTTCCATTACTTCATTGTAATCTAAATATTCAGAAGTAATTGGTTCGAATTTTGGTGTTACTTGTTTACCAGATTTTTCATCTCTACCACCATTGATAGCATATAATAAAGTTTTTGCTAAATTTGCTCTAGCACCAAAGAATTGCATTTGTTTTCCTATTTTCATAGGAGATACGCAACAAGCAATACCATAGTCATCTCCTAATGTAATTCTCATTAAATCATCATTTTCGTATTGAATAGAAGAAGTTTTAATAGATAATTTGGTTGTAAATTCTTTAAATCCTTTTGGTAAGTTAGTAGACCAAAGAACAGTTAGGTTTGGCTCTGGAGCAGGACCTAAAGTTTGAAGGGTATGAAGTACTCTGAATGAGTTTTTGGTAACTAGAGTTCTTCCGTCAATTCCCATACCTCCAATACTTTCTGTAACCCATACTGGGTCACCACTAAATAGTTCATTGTATTCAGGTGTTCTTAAGAAACGAACTAATCTTAGTTTCATAACAAAATGGTCCATGATTTCTTGTGCTTCATCTTCTGTCAATGTTCCATTTTTTAAATCTCTTTCAAAGTAAATATCTAAGAAAGTAGAAGTTCTACCAATACTCATAGCAGCACCGTTTTGGTCTTTGATAGCTCCTAAATAACCAAAATACAACCATTGAACAGCTTC
>CANEFU010000057.1 GCA_947426875.1 uncultured Clostridium sp. | reverse complement strand
AATATAGTAAAAATATATAATTAGAAACTTAATCAGTAAAGAATGTTAAGATGGAGGAAAAAGTGAATACATTAGTAATAGAAAAAGAAGATTTAAGGCATAATATAGAACAAATCAAGAAATTTGCTAGCAAAAGTGGAACAGATGATAAGGGTAATCCTGTAAAAATAATAGCAGTTGTAAAAGGGAATGCTTATGGATTAGGATTAGTAGAATATACCAAATTTCTAATCGATAATGGTATCTCATTTTTTGCTGTGTCAACCATGGAAGAGGCTTTGCAATTGCGAAAAGCAGGTATCAAAGAAGATATTTTAATGTTATCTTCCACAGCCATTAAAGAAGATGTGGAAACTTTAGTTAAAAATAACATTATTATTACAATTGGTTCTGATGCAGATGTAGAAGTTGCAAATCAAATTGGAGAAGAGCAAAATAAAGAAATAAGAGCTCATCTTAAAATTGATACTGGATTTGGAAGATATGGGTTTGTGTATAACAACCGCGATGAAATGATAGTAAGTTTGAAAAATATGAAACATATCAAAATCGAAGGAACTTTTTCTCATTTTTCAATTAGTTTTTTTGATGATAAGTACACTAAAATACAATTTCAAAGATTTATAGATGTTATTGAAGTTCTAAAAATGAACGAAATTGAAACCGGAATGCTTCATATTTGTAATTCATCTGCTTTTTTAAAATTTCCTAATATGCACTTAAATGCCGTTAGAGTTGGTTCTGCTTTTTTAGGAAGATTATCTTTTCAAAATACGATTGGATTAAAAAAGATTGCTCATTTAGAAGCACAAGTTTCAGAAATAAAAGAACTACCAAAAGGATTTAATATTGGCTATTCCAATACTTATACAACACCAGAAAAAATGAGAGTAGCGATTATACCATGTGGATATATGGATGGAATTAATGTGAAAAATGATAAAGACATGTTTCGAGCGATTGATAAGTTACGCTATTTAGTAATTAGCATAAAGGACTTTTTTAAAAAACAAACCATGTATGTGAAAATAAAAGGAACGAACTGCAAAATTTTGGGAAGAATTGGAACTTATCATGTTGTATGTGAGGTTGGTCAAAAAGATATTAAAATAGGAGATAAAGCAATATTTTCTGTCAATACTAAATTTGTAGATTCAAACATTAGAAGGGAGTATCGATAATGAGTGAGGAAAAACAGGAAAAAACAAAAATAGGGTTCTTTCAAAAAGTATGGGATTCTATTACCAAAATAGAAAAATATCCAGATATGGCAGCGCAAGGATTGGGAAAAGCATTTTCTTATATAGGTAAAGTAGTAGCTATTCTTGCTATTGTCTTAAGTCTTGGTATGGTATATCAGACCTACCAAATATTACAAGAAGGAATTCAATATTTACAAAATGAGTTTCCGGAGTTTACTTATAAAGAAGGAATATTAGATGTTTCATCAGAGCAAAGATGGACAATTTTAGAAGATAATTCGTATATAGGAAGGACGATAATTGATACCAAAACAGAGGATGAGCAAACCATAAATCAATATAGGAATGAAATCCAAAAAGCAGGAAGCGGAATGATTATACTAAAAGATAGAGTGATTTTGAAAAATGCAGCAGTAACAGGAACCATCAATTATAATTATGGCGAAATATTAGGACAAATGGGAATGACAGAATTTACGAAACAAACGGTGATAGACTACATGAATAGTTCGCAAGTAATTACTTTGTATGTAAGTATATTTTTAACAATATTTATTTATAGTTTTATCATGTATCTTTTAACAACTTTATCCAATGCCGTATTTTTAAGTGTATTTGGTTACTTAACAACATGGATTGCACGAATTAAGATGAGATTTGTAGCTGTATTCAATATGTCCATTTATGCACTTACACTATCTATTTTCTTAAACGTGTTGTATGTTGCTATCAATATATTTATTGATTTTAACATGGAATATTTCCAAGTAATGTATATTTCAGTGGCAGCAATTTATTTGGTAGCAGCTATATTCCTGTTGAAAACAGAATTTATGAAAAGACAGATGGAATTGATGAAATTGGCAGAAGCACAGGAAATTGTAAGAAAAGAAATGGAAGAAAAAGAAGAACAGGAAAGACAAGAAAAAGAGAAAGAAGAGAGAAAGAAGAAGGATAAAGAAGAGGAAAAAAAGGATAATAAAACAGGAGAGAATGGTGAGCCACAAGGTTCTAATGCATAATTTGAAAAAGAAAGAGAGGATAAAAGATGAGCAAGAAAAAAGAGAATAAGCAAAAAAATAAAAACCTTTGGATTTATCTAGTTAGCTTGATTCTATTACTTGTAGTTTTAGTAGGATTGACAGTAGTTTATATGAATCAGAAAGACAAAGATGATGAAAACACATTAGCTTATACCGATTTAATTAAAGAATTGTCCTATGGAAATATAGAAAAAATAGAGATGACAGTTGGTAGTACAACAGTTAAAGTAAAGCAAAAGAATGTAGAAAAAGAAAAGACAGCAATTGTTCCTAATACAGAAACTTTTATAGGATTAGTACAAGAAAAAGTAGCAGAGGGAAATGAAATTGAATTAGTGCAGAAACCTAGAAGTGTATTAGCACAAATACCATCATTTGTCATATCATTTTTACCAACACTAATTATGCTTGCTTTATTTGTCATGATATTTAAAATGCAAGGATTAGGAGAAAAAGGAAAGGTATATGATGATACAGAAAGAAAGACAAAAGTAAAATTTGAGGATGTAGCAGGATTAGATGAAGAAAAAGAAGAATTAGTAGAAATTGTAGAGTTCTTAAAGAAACCAGAGAAATTTACTAAGATGGGAGCTAGAATTCCAAAAGGCGTTTTGTTATATGGAAAACCAGGAACGGGAAAAACATTAATCGCAAAAGCAATAGCAGGAGAAGCTGATGTACCATTTATATCTATGAGTGGTTCTGAATTTATTGAAATGTTTGCAGGGCTTGGTGCCTCTCGTGTTAGAAAACTATTTGAAAAAGCAAGAAAATTAGCACCCTGTATCGTATTTATTGATGAGATAGATGCCATAGGGTCTAGAAGAAGTTCCAATAGTGGAGCAGAAACAGAAAATAATCAAACTTTAAATCAATTACTAGTAGAAATGGATGGATTTAGTTCAGAGGAGACCATCATTGTATTAGCTGCAACCAATAGACCAGAAATGCTAGACAAAGCATTACTTCGCCCAGGAAGATTTGACAGACAAATAACCATTCCAACACCAGATTTAAAAGGAAGATTAGAAATATTAAAAATTCATAGTAAAGAAAAAAGAATAGCAGATGACGTAAACTTAGAAAGTATAGCAGAAGATACGGCAGGATTTACAGGAGCAGAGCTTGCCAATATCTTAAATGAAGCAGCGATTATCGCTACCAAAAATAAACATGAAGATATTGAAAACGAAGACATTGAAGAAGCAGTAAAAAAAGTAATAGTAGGATTAGAAAAACGCACTAGAGTTTATTCAGAAAAGGACAAAAAATTAACAGCTTATCACGAAGCAGGACATGCTGTAGTTAGCAGATATCTACCAACACAACCAGACGTAAAAGAAGTATCTATCATTCCAAGAGGAGTAGCAGGTGGATACACAATGCACAAATCAGATGAAGATAAATACTATATTTCTAAAACAGAAATGCAAGAAAAACTAATCATGTTACTAGGGGGAAGAGCCGCTGAAAAATTGGTACTAGATGATATCTCAACAGGAGCAAGCAATGACATAGAAGTAGCTACTCAAATAGCAAGAGACATGGTAACCAAATATGGAATGAGTGACACATTAGGACCAATTGACTTTCAAGGAAAAGAACCATATGAAATGCAAATGTTTGGAGAAAACATTGGAGACAAAATAGGACAAGAAGTAAAAACACTAATAGACACAGCCTACAATGATGCTCAAATGCTATTAAAACAACATAGAGATAAATTAGATATAATAGCAGAAGCACTATTACAAAAAGAAAAAATCAATGAAGAAGACTTTAAAAAGTTTTTTGATTAATGTCGTATTGGGGACGTTTCTCTTTGCACATTTTTGTGCAATTGGGGACGTTTCTCCTTGCGACATTTTCTTTATCGTTTTGAATGCAATTTAAAATAATAAAGTTAATAGAAAGGGACAGAAAAATGGAAGAAATATGGGAAATATTAAATCAAGAAGGAAAATCAACAGGAGAAACAATGAAAAAAGGAGAATCGATTCCAAAGGGATTTTATCATTTAGGTGCAGATGTATGGATTATAAATTTTAAAAACCAAATATTAATTCAAAAGCGTTCTCCTAAAAAGAAACAAGCTCCTAATGTATGGGCCATGACAGGGGGAAGTGTAATAAAAGGAGAAACGAGTTTACAAACAATAGAAAGAGAAACACAAGAAGAATTAGGAATTAAATTGGATAGGAATCAGATACAATTGATAAAACATTATAGGACAGGAAGTGTATGGCTAGATACCTATTTTATAAGACAAGATATTAATTTAGATGATATTGTTATGCAAGAAGAGGAAGTATGTGAAGTGAAATGGGCAACGTATAATGAGATAGAAGAATTGGTTAAGCATAATCAATTTTTAAAGAATAGATGGGAATTTGTAAGAGATTTAATGAAAATGATTCAATATATAGGAAAAGAGGTGACAGTAAAAATAGAAAGACCGATAGGAAGTAGTCATCCTCAACATTCAGACCATATATATTTACTAAATTATGGATTTCTTCCTAACACTATTAGCGGAGATGGCGAAGAAATAGATTGCTACATTTTAGGGGAAAATAAACCATTGGAAGACTATATAGGAGAGTGTATTGCGGTAATACATAGAATAGAAGAGAGCGATGACAAATTAATTATTGCTCCCCCCAATAAAAGATTTACAAATGGAGAAATAAGAAGATTGACACATTTTCAAGAGAAGTTTTATGATATTGTAATTATTAGATAAATGATTGAGGAATTAGTCCTAATATGATATAATCACGATATAGGATAAGAACAATGGAAAGAAGTATAAAAATGAAATTAGAAGAACTAATACAATATTGTGAAAATAAGAATAAAGCATATATAGATTATCCATTTGGAGAAATTCCGATATGTTTAAAAGTAAATAATAAAATATTTGCAGAAATATATCCGTTAGAAAATGACTATAAAATTACGCTCAAATGTGAGCCATTATTAGCGGAAATGTATAGAAAACAATATGAAGGAATAGTGGTAAAAGGTTACCACTGCCCAGGACTACAAGCAATGCACAGGAATACAATATATATAAATGAAATAGAAGAAGAAATACTATTAGAAATGATAGACCATTCTTATCAAGAAGTCGTAAAAACTTTCTCCCCAAAAGTGCAAAAAGAAATCAACAAGACAAACATAGGCTAGAAGATATGTCCCTAAAGGGACAAAAAGGTTCGAAAAGAAACGTCCCCAATGGGACATAAGAAAGAAGGTGTGATATGAAAATAAGAGAAGCGTTAAATAAAGGAACGATACAATTAAAGATGAAAAAGATAGAGAGTCCTAAATTAAAGGCTAGGTTAGTTATGCAATTTATATTGAATCAAACAAGGCAATATGTGATGGTATATGATGAGAAGAAATTAACACCAATTCAAGAAAAGAAGTATTTTGAAGCAATGGAACAATTAGCAAAAGGAATTCCTTTGCAACATATCACACATAGACAAGAGTTTATGAAAATGGATTTCTATGTAAATGATAATGTATTAATACCTAGACCAGATACAGAAGTGTTAGTGGAGGAGGTAATTCGAATTGCCAAAAAAATAAATGCTAAAAAGATATTGGATTTATGCACAGGTAGTGGAGCAATTGCTGTGTCACTTGCCAAATATATAGAAAATAGTCAAATTACAGCTACTGATATAAGTGAAAAGGCTTTAGAGATAGCAGAGATAAATGCTAAGAAACAACAGGTAGATAAACAAATTGCTTTTCTTCCATCTAATTTGTTTGAAGAATTGCCAAAAGAAAAATACGATATGATTGTATCAAATCCACCGTATATTAAAAAGGAAGTTATAAAAACATTAGATAAAGAGGTACAAAAAGAGCCTCACATAGCTTTAGACGGAGGTCAGGATGGGTTGGACTTTTATCGTAAAATAATTCATCACTCTTATGAATTTCTAAAATATAAAGGATATTTATGCTTGGAGATAGGGTATGACCAAAAAATAGATGTTATTGAGTTGATTGAGCAAGAAGGAAAATACATAGATACTTATAGCAAAAAAGACTTGTATGGGAATGATAGAGTAATAATAACGAAAGTAGGGGATTAAATGTCATTTTCTTATGATATTAAGCAAGAATTAAATAAAAATAGTAACTTGTCAAATAAAGAAATTGTAAAAAACGAATTGATAGGATATTTTATATCTGGAAATACCAATATAATCAATAACAAAGAAATCAGATTTTCAACAGAAAGTGATTATAATATTAACCGTTTTTCTAAATTATTATCTAATTTAGATATCAATCACAAAATAGAGGTATCAGGAAAAGCGTTTATTATCACATTAAAAATAAAGGATGTGAATTTACTTCCAATACAGAACGAACAAATTTATTTTAAGGTAGAAAAAAATGAAAAAGAGGAAAATTTAAAAGCTATTATTAGGGGAGCCTTTATGGGTTCAGGCTCTGTTAATAATCCAGAAAGAGAATATCATTTAGAAGTAGGAATCGGAAATCAAGACAACTTAGAAGAGCTAGTTAGGATATTACAGCTAATGGGAGTTCATGTAAAAACTTTTCAAACGGCAATTTATATAAAAGAAGGAGAAGAGATATCAAAATTTCTAGCTTTAATAGGAGCCAATAAAGCAGTTATGCAATTTGAAGATATTAGAATACAAAAAGAAATGAGAGGAAAAGTGAATCGATTAGTCAATTGTGAGACAGCTAATCTAAATAAAACAATAAATGCTTCTATACAGCAAATTGCAGCTATCAGAAAATTGCAAGAAACAGGAAAATTCAAAAAATTAGATGATAACTTAAAAGAAATAGCCACTTTACGATTAGAAAATCCAGACATGCCATTAATAGAACTAGGAAAATTATTAAAAGAACCAGTTGGGAAATCAGGAGTAAACTATCGTTTGAAAAAAATAATAGAAATTGCAAATGATTGCCAATAATTCCGGGTTTAAGATGCCAAAGGGTTGCCAAAAGAGTTGCCAAACATTCCAGGTTTAAGTTGCCAAACATTCCGGGTTTAAATGGCAAGTT
>CANEFU010000056.1 GCA_947426875.1 uncultured Clostridium sp. | reverse complement strand
CAAGAAAACTACAAAGGCAAATGATAGAACAACAAGGAGAAACAAGAAAAATAAGCAGAAGTTTAGCAGTCATAGAGCAAGAACATGGAGATAAATTAAAAGCATTATTTGATGCCTTTACAACGACAATGGAAAAAATAGAAGCACAAGAAAAAAGAACCAATATATGCGAAAGAAAAATAGAAAAGCATAATGCAGATATATACTATTTAAAATCCAAAGTTCCAGGTTTATAAAAGCCTATTAGAAGCAAATAAAAATATAAGTTCTAATAGGCTAACATATTATTTCACAACAATATTATAAATTTTATTCTTTACATAGATTTCTTTAATAATTGTCTTATCTTCTAACTTAGCAGAAATTGCTTCATGAACTTTTTGTTTGATAATATTTTCCTCTTCATCAGGAGCAATTTGAATCGTAGCTTTTAATTTACCATTAAATTGAATTGGTAATGTTATTTCTTCAGCTACTGTTTTTGTTTCATCATATTCAGGCCATTTTTCATAAGCAATAGTATTAGTATGCCCTAAAATTTGCCATAGTTCTTCAGTAATGTGAGGGGCAATAGGATTTAATAATTTTAAGAATCCCTCTGCATAGGTAATAGGGAAAACATCTTCCTTATTAACCGAATTAACAAATATCATCATTTGAGAAATAGCTGTATTGAAATTCATAGTTTCATAATCATTCGTAACTTTTTTTACCGTATAATGATAAATTCTTTCCAGATTTTCATTTGGCTCATCTTTAAGTTTTTCAGATTCTGTATATAATCTCCAAACTCTATCTAAAAATTTCTTAGAACCATCAATTCCATTTGGGTCCCATGGTTTGCTACTTTCAAGTGGTCCCATAAACATTTCGTAAACTCTTAAACTATCGGCACCGTATTGTTTTACCATATCATCAGGATTAATAACATTACCTTTTGATTTACTCATTTTTTCGCCATTGGTACCTAAAATCATTCCTTGATGGCGAAGCTTAGCAAATGGTTCTTTGATAGGAACAACGCCTTTATTGTACAAATAATTATTCCAAAATCTAGAATATAATAGATGTCCAACAGCATGCTCAGGGCCACCAACGTATAAATCAACAGGCAACCAATATTCTAGTAATTTTTTATCAGCCAATTCGTTTTGATTTTTAGGGTCAATGTATCTTAAGAAATACCAACTTGAGCCAGCAGCACCAGGCATTGTACTGGTTTCACGCTTAGCAGGTTTTCCTTCAAATTGAGTAGACACCCAAGAGTCTGCTTTATCAAGAGGGGAATTACCGGCTTTGGAAGGAGCATAATCCTCTAATTCAGGTAGCACTAAAGGTAATTCACTATCTGCTAATGCCTTCATTTCATCATCTACATATACGATTGGAATAGGTTCTCCCCAATAACGTTGTCTTGCAAAAATCCACTCACGAAGTTTGTAATTTACTTTTTTCGTACCAACTTGATTTTCTTCTAACCAAGAAATTATTTTGTGAATAGCTTCTTCTTTATTTAAGCCATCTAAGAAATCAGAATTAATATGTAAGCCATCTTCTGTAAAAGCTTCTTTTGTGGTATCTCCACCTGCTAATACAGGAATAATAGCAATGCCAAATTTGCTAGCAAATTCATAATCTCTTTGGTCATGAGCAGGAACAGCCATAATACAACCAGTACCGTAAGTGGCAAGAACATAATCAGAAATCCAAATAGGAATTTCCTTTCCATTGACTGGGTTAATGGCATAACTTCCGGTAAATACACCGGTTTTATCTTTATTCAATTCCGTTCTTTCTAAATCAGATTTACTAGCAGCTAATTTTTTATAGGTATCAATGGCTTGTTTTTGTTCTGGAGTAGTGATTTTGTCAACTAACTCTAATTCGGGAGCTAACACACAATAAGTAGCACCAAATAAAGTATCTGGTCTAGTGGTAAAGACAGTAAATTCTAGATTATCGCTGTTGGCTACTTTGAAGGTTACTTCAGCTCCTTCACTACGACCAATCCAATTTCTTTGGATTTCTTTTGTCGATTCAGGCCAATCAATATCTTCTAAACCATCTAATAAAATATCAGCATATTTTGGAATATCTAAAACCCATTGTTTCATATTCTTACGAATAACTGGGAAGCCACCTCTTTCACTTTTTCCATTGATAACTTCATCATTAGATAAAACACAACCTAATTCTTCACACCAATTAACAGGCATTTCAATTAATTTGGCAAATCCATCTAAGTATAATTGTTTAAAAATCCACTGTGTCCATTTATAGTAATCTGGGTCACAAGTAGATAGCTCTTTGTCCCAATCAAAAGAAAGACCAAGCATTTTTAATTGCTTTTTAAAAGTAGCAATATTGGCAGAGGTGAAAACAGCAGGGTGATTTCCTGTTTTAATAGCATATTGCTCTGCTGGAAGACCAAAAGCATCCCAACCCATTGGGTGTAAAACATTATATCCTTGCATTCTTTTCATTCTAGACATAATGTCAGTGGCAGTATACCCTTCAGGATGACCTACATGAAGTCCTTGTCCAGCTGGGTAAGGAAACATATCTAAGGCATAAAATTTTGGTTTTGAAAAGTCCCATACATCAGTAAAGAATGTCTTATTTTCATCCCAATAATCTTGCCATTTTTTTTCAATCTCATTAAATTTATATTCCATAAAAATGAAACTCCTTTCAATTTTTTTTATAACTTTTCATATTATATAATAAAATCCTTACTGTTTCAAGCAAAAAGCGATTTTATTTTCAATATTTAAGTTTATATTTTTACAAGCTCTTTAGATGTGGCATTTATGTATTAAAACATTATAGCTTTTGAGTAAGCCAAATTTTAGAAGAAAATTTAATTGGATAAACTGAGTCTTTTCGGTTCAAAATTATGATTCTAACAAATTCGGATAAATGACGAATGCGACAGTAATAGTCTTACAAATTCTAAAACAAAAGTCATAAAGGGTCCTGTTTTCGGGTATTGTTATGACTTTTGTTAAAGAATTTGTTGACGTCATGAAAGGTAGCCGAGGAATTTATAAGAATTTGTTAGAATCATGATTTTGCCTTAAATATTTTTCTGTTTCTACAATAATATTTTTTAACTGCAAGTTTAACTATACAAAAGCTATAATGTTTTAATACATAAATGCCACTGGTAAAGAGCCTATAAAAACCTTTCAATATTATTGAATTTAAAAAATAAAAATGATACAATGTGAACCGCGGGGTGTAATATGATAAATTTACAAAAAGCAAAACAAGAATTTAAAAAATACGTGAGCAACTACGATATAGAAAATGAAAGAATTAAACTTAAAATAGCGCATACTGAAAGAACAGCCAATATAGCCAAAGAAATTGCTAAACACTTAAAATTAGAAGAGGAAGGTGTGCAATTAGCAGAGTTGATAGGACTATTACATGATATTGGTAGATTTGAACAAGTAAAAAGATATAATACGTTCATAGATAAAAATAGTGTAAATCATGGAGCGCTAGGAGCAGAAATCTTATTTGAAGAAGGATTAATACAAAATTTTATAACAGACAGGCAATATTATGAAATAATAAAAAAATCGATATTAAATCATAACAAAAATAAAAAAGACTTAGAATTTTCAAATGAAAAAGAAGAATTATACAGTAAAATGATTCGAGATGCGGATAAAACGGATATTATATATGCCTTGACTTTTGAAGAAAAAGAGGCAGCCTGGGGAAAAGCAGATTTTTCTAATGAAAAAATGACAGATGAAATTTTCAGAGAATTCATAGAAAAAAGAGAAATTGATTATCAACAAAGAAAAACAGCAGTGGATATCTTGGTAAGCCATTTTGCTTATGTTTATGATTTTAATTACCAATATGGTTTACAAATAATAAAAGAAAAAAATTATATGAAGAAAATTTATAATAGATTTAAATTTGAAGACAAAGAAACAAAAGTTAGAATAAAACAGATTTATGAAATAGTAGAAGACTATTTAGAAAAGATAGAAGGAGAGAATGGATGATAGAAATAGAAAAGGCAAAAAAAGAATTAGTAAATCATGTTCATAAATTAGCAATCCATAATCCAAGAGTGGAAATAAAGATAGGACATATTATGAGAGTGGCAGAAAATTGCAAAAAAATAGCTAATTCTTTAGGATTAACAGAAAAAGAAATTGAACTAGCAGAATTAATTGGATTACTTCATGACATAGGAAGATTTGAGCAATATCAAATAAAAGAGCAAGATACAATAAAAAAATTTGACCATGGAGAAGCAGGCGTAGAGGTTTTAAAAAAAGATAATTATATTAGAGAATATATAACAGAAGATACTTATGATGCTATTATCTACACTGCTATCTATGAGCATAATAAATACGAATTGACAAAAGGTATGTCAAAAGAAAAAGAATTATTTTCCAAAATCATAAAAGATGCTGATAAATTAGACCTTTTATATGAAGCGAATGAAATTTATTGGCAAGAGGCAGAAAGAATTCAAAAAGTAGAAGAGGGAATTCTATCGGAAAAAATGTTACAAGAGTTTTATCAACATAAATTAACGAATATTAAGAATAGAGTAAGTGAAACCGACCAAATTTTGCGATTTGCTTCTTTCATTTTTGATATCCATTTTGTATATAGTTTTAAAACATTGCAAGAAAATAATCATGTTGGTAAAATGATTGATAGATTTCATTATCAAGTACCGGAAACAAAAGAGCAAATGATGAAAGTTAAAGAAGTAGTAAACGAATATATAAATAATAAAGTTTAAAAAAGAAAATGGTAACAATTAGGAAAGGAAACGTAGTAAAATTGGGCAAAAAATTATTAATCACAGAAAAACCATCAGTAGCTATGGAATTTGCAAAAGCACTTAAAATAACTACCAATCGAAAAAATGGTTATCTGGAATCAGAAAATTGGATTATTACATGGTGTGTAGGACATTTAGTAACGATGAGTTATCCAGAGAAATATGACGAGAAATTAAAATTATGGCGATTAGAAACACTTCCCTTTATTCCAGAGGATTGGAAATATGAGATAATTCCTCAAGTAGCCAATCAATTTAATATTGTAAAAGAGCTTATGCAAAGGGAAGATATAGAAGAAATTTACAATGCAGGAGACTCAGGACGTGAAGGAGAATACATACAAAGATTAGTATTCATGATGGCAAAACCAAATCCAAAGGCAAAAATGAAAAGAGTATGGATTGATTCACAAACAGAGGAGGAAATAACAAGAGGAATTCGAGAAGCTAAAGATTTAAGTGAATATGACAGTTTATCAGACAGTGCTTATTTAAGAGCCAAAGAGGATTATTTAATTGGTATCAATTTTTCCAGATTACTATCTATTATCTATGGAAGACAATTGGCTAAAAGTATTAATGAAGATAGAGCTTCTATATCAGTAGGAAGAGTTATGACCTGTGTGTTGGGTATGATAGTAGAAAGAGAACGAGAGATTAAAAACTTTGTAAAAACTAAGTACTATAAAATTTTAGGTGAATTTGGAGATGAGAATGCTTCTTTTAAAGCAGAATGGAAAGTAAATGAAAAATCACAAATGTATGAATCTGTTAAATTATATAATGAAAGCGGTTTTAAAAAAGAACAAGATGCAAAAGAATTGATAGCAAGCTTAACAGGAAAACAAGCTATTATAACAGAGCTAAAGAAATCGAAACAGAAAGAAAACGCACCACTTTTATTTAATTTAGCAGAAATTCAAAATGAATGTACCAAAAGATTTAAAATTAAACCAGATGAAACACTAGAAATCATACAAAATTTATATGAAAAAAAATTAGTAACTTATCCTAGAACCGATGCCAGGGTACTTTCTACAGCAGTTGCAAAAGAAATTAGTAAAAATTTAAATGGTATAGCAAGAGGATTTCAAGATGAAGAAATACAAGGTTACATTAAAAAAATGGTAGAAGAAAAATACAGTACGAATTTAGTAAAAACCAAATATGTTAATGATAGTAAAATTACAGACCATTATGCTATTACACCAACAGGACAAGGCTATGAAAATTATAATCAATTACCAGACTTGCAAAAACAAATCTATAAAGTGATTGTAAAAAGATTTTTAGCCATTTTTTATCCACCAGCTGAATACAATAAAATACAAGTAACTATAAACATAGAAAATGAAACATTTCATTGTAGTGGAAAAGTTTGTATCGAGCAAGGTTTTTTAGAAATACTAAAACCAAAATCCACAGAAAAAGAAAAGAATGGGGAAAACAAAGAGGAAAATAAGGAAAAACAAGAAGATAACAATCTAGAGATTTTAAAAACATTAAAAAAAGGACAAAATATAGACGTTAAGAATTTTGAAATAAAAGATGCAGAAACTTCTCCACCAAGTAGGTACAATTCAGGCTCTATTATTTTAGCTATGGAAAATGCAGGAAAGTTAATCGAGGAAGAAGAATTAAGAGAGCAAATCAAAGGAGCAGGAATTGGAACCAGTGCAACCAGGGCGGAAATTATGAAAAAACTAGAAAAAATAAAATACATCGAAATCAATAACAAAACACAAATTATCACACCAACGCAAAAAGGCGAAAAGATTTATGACATTGTATACCACTCTATGCCAGACATGCTAAACCCAAAACTTACTGCTAGTTGGGAAAAAGGGCTAGATATGGTAGCCAAAAAGGAAATCAAGCCAGAAGAATTCATGACAAAATTAAAAACGTATATTCATTCAAAATTTAATAAACTAGTAATGAGGATTTAGGGACGGCCCCAAAATCCTCATTTTAAATGTTTATACCATGGAGCCACCATTTACATGAATTACCTGACCAGTAACATATCTTGCATCATCACTTGCCAAATATAAATAGGCAGGTGCTAACTCAAAAGGTTGACCAGCACGTTTTAAAGGAGTATCTGTACCAAAAATTTCTACTTCTTCTTCCGTGAAAGAAGCAGGAATAAGTGGTGTCCAAATAGGACCTGGTGCAACCGCGTTAACTCTAATTTTTTGCTCAGCCAAAGATAGGGCTAAAGATTTTGTGAAAACAGTGATAGCACCTTTGGTACTAGAATAGTCAATTAAGTTCTTTTTTCCTTCATAAGCAGTAACAGAAGTCGTATTGATGATGCTACTATTAGCTTCAAGGTAAGGTAAAACCGCTTTGGTTAAATAGAAAAAAGAAAAAATATTAGTTTCAAAAGTATCACGAAGTTGCTGGCTAGAAATGTCTAAAATGCTATTTTGAGGAAATTGAACGCCACAATTGTTGACAAGAATATCAATTTTGCCAAAAGTTTGTAAGGCATTTTGAGCAATATAACTAGAAAGGGATTCATCT